>JAAYUB010000162.1 GCA_012517875.1 Acidobacteriota bacterium
CCGCCATAGGGTGGTGCGGTCGCAACCCAGGGTGGCCGCAGCGGCCGTGATCTTCCAATTGTTGCGCTGGAGGGCCTGCAGGACGCGTTCCCTCTCCCCGGTGGCCGGCGTTGGCCAGGAACGCGGCGACGGCGCCTCAGCCGCCTTCGTCCTCAGCGAGGGGGGCAAACTGTCTGTGGTGATGATTTTACCCGCCGTGCAGGCGTAGCCGTGCTCCAGCACGTTCTCCAGCTCGCGGATGTTCCCAGGCCAGGGATAGCGGGAAAACACCTCCAAAACGTCCGGGGAGATGGTCTTGAGCTCCTGCCCGAGCCGCCCGGCCAGCTCCCGCGAAACCTTCCCCACGATGGCCAGCAGGTCCCCCGGCCGTTCCCGTAACGCCGGCAGGTGGATGGGGATCACGGCGAGGCGGTAGTAGAGATCCTCACGGAACTTCCCCTCACGAACCATCCGCGGCAGGTCCCGGTGGGTGGCGGTGATGATGCGCACGTTCACCCGAATGGTCCGGTTGGACCCCACCCGCTCAAATTCTTGCTCCTGCAGAAAGCGAAGCAGCTTGACCTGTGTGGCCGGGGGCACATCCCCGATCTCGTCCAGAAACACGACGCCGCCGTCGGCCGCCTCAAATTTCCCCGGCTTGTCCTGCACCGCACCGGTGAAGGCGCCCCGGGCGTGGCCGAAGAGCTCCGATTCGAGCAGGGTTTCCGCCAAGGCCGCGCAACTGATCTTGATGAACGGCCGGTTCCGCCGCGGGCTCAGGCGGTGGATTTCCTTGGCCAGCAGACTTTTACCGGTCCCGCTCTCGCCGGTGATCAGGATGGTGGAATCGGTATCCTTGATCCGTTGGACCAGCGCCATGATCTGGGTCATCCGCGGGTCGAACGCCACCAGGCCGGTTTCCTGTTCATCGCCGGGCGCTTGCACCAGTAGTTGGCGCAGCACCCCCAGATCGCGGATGCTCTCCACGCCGCCGGTCACGGCCTGACCGGGCTCTTCGAAGACCGCCGTCGAAAACAGCAGCCGGACGGTCTCGCCGTTCCGATTGGTCACCGTGCCCTCGACGTCGTGCAGCGGCAGGCCGCTCTCCAGTGTTCGCTTCAGGGGACAGGCCTCCTGGCAGAGGGAGCTGTTCAGGATCTTGTAGCAATACTGCCCCACCGCCTCCGCCGCCGTGTAGCCGGTGATCCGCTCGGCTTCGCGGTTGAAACTGGTGATGCGCCAGTCGGTGTCGATGGTGTGGATGCCGTCGGGAACGGAGTCCAGAATGGCCTGAAACCGGTTGCGTTCGTCGCGGGCGCGGCGGCCCAGATCCTCCTTGTCACGGAGCAGCTCGTTAAGATGTCCCACGTCGCGGATATTTTCCACCAGGCCGGTCACGATGCCGCGTGCGTCCACGATGGGGTTGGAGGTGAGGCAGATGCGACGGCCGGCGTCGCCCCACGGACCGTCCAGCCGGATGTTGAACTGGCGCTCGGCCAATCCGCCGTCCAGGATCCGCTGGAACGGACAGTTATCGCGGCACGCCTCGCAATTGACCACTTCGGCGCACGGGCGACCCAGCAGCTCCTCGGACCGCAACCCCAGCATGGCCAGAGCCGAGGCGTTGGCGCGCACCACGCGCTGATCCCGGTCCACCACGACGATGGCTTCTTGGATGGCGTCGATGATGGCGTCGGAGCCGATGGAAGTCGACATGGCCGTCCGTCGGTCACTGCTTGGGCGCGGCGCCCGGGGCCGCTTCGCCCGGGCCCTGGCGGATCATTTTGTCGATGACCGCAAGCCGTTGTTTCACCGTCTCCAGATCGATTGTGGTGGTGTTCGTCGCCACGAGGCGCGTCCAGCAGTCCCGGGCCGCCTGGAGGTCGTTGGCGCCGTGCAGCATGATGATGCCCAGATTGTACAGGGCCTGTGGATGGTTGGGATCCTCCTTCAGGACCGCCTGGAGGCCGGCGACAGCGGGTTCCAGCTGCCCCACGTAGTACCGGGAGGTGGCCAGGTCCACCCGCGCCGACAGGTTGCGTCCGTCGAGCTTCACCGCCCGCTCGTAGCAGGTGATCGCCCGATCGAACTGCTTGGTGTCGTAATAGATATTCCCCAGCTGAATGAGCGCCCCCAGATTGTCCGGTTGCTTCTCGATGGTCGCTTCGAGCTGCTGCACCTGCTGCTGAAACTCCGCCATCTGGGCGTCGCCCTCCGGCGAGGAAGATTCCGCTCCCACCGCCGGCTGCGCCCCGGCGGCCGCCGGCCCGGGCGTCACCGGAGCAGGGCTCGCCGGTTGGTGGGTGAAATAGCCCGCCACGAACCCCACCACCAGTCCCACCACCAGGAAAATGACCACCTTTTTGTCCATCACATGCTCCTGCTTCAGAATCGGCTGCTTATTCTAATATACAAATCCGGATGAATTGATTACAATTTCGCTGGCTTGGGTTCGCGCATCATGACGCCAACAGCACATATCCAGCACATCGAGATCAGCCGGGACGCCTACCTGCATAACCTGGACACCTTTCGGCGCCTGCTGGCCCCCGGCTGCCGGCTGATGGCCGTGGTCAAGGCAAACGCTTACGGCCACGGTCTGCTGCCCATCGGCCGGCTGGCCGCCGAAGCCGGCGTCGACTACCTCGGCGTGAACTGTGTCGAGGAAGTCGCCGCGCTCCGCGCCGGCGGCATCGGCACCCCCACCGTCATCCTGGGGTACGTGCCCCTGCACCAGCTGGGCGACGTCGTGGAGCTCAACGCGGAGCCCGTCCTCTACAACCTCGAGTCCGTCGATCGGTTGCAGGCGGAGTCCGCCCGCCGCGGCCGGCGGTCCCCGTTCCATCTCAAGCTGGAGACCGGGGTCCACCGCCAGGGCGTCATGGCGGACGCCCTGCCCGCGTTCATCGAGGCCGTCCGCCGGTCAGACCATCTGGTGCTCCAGGGCGTCGGGATGCATTTCGCCAACATCGAGGACACCACCGACCACTCCTTCGCCCAGCTCCAACTTGCGGCCTACCGGCGGATGGTGGCCGCCCTGGAAGCCGCCGGCCTGTCACCTCGCTTGCAGCACACCGCCTGCTCGGCGGCGACGATCCTGTTCGCCTCCACCCATTTCGATCTTGTCCGCGTGGGGATCAGCAGCTATGGGCTCTGGCCGTCGAAGGAGACCTACCTGTCAGCCATCCTCCAGAACCAGCAGCCGCCGGTGCTCCGGCCGGTGCTGACCTGGAAGACGCGGGTGGCGCAGATCAAGGACGTCCCCGCCAACGCATACGTCGGATACGGTTGCTCGTACCGGACCACTCAGCCGATCCGGCTGGCGGTGCTGCCGGTGGGGTACGCCGACGGCTACGATCGGGGCCTGTCGAACCAGGCGCATGTCCTGATCGGCGGCCGGTGGGCGCCCGTACTGGGTCGCGTCTGCATGAACATGACCATGGTGGATGTCACCCATATCCCCGACGCCGCGGTGGAATCCGAGGCCGTCCTGCTGGGCAACCAGGGTGACAACCGCATCACCGCCGACGAACTGGCTGCCCTGTGTCACACGATCAACTACGAGATCGTCAGCCGCATCGGCGCACATATCCCCCGGCTGGTTGTGTAGCGGCCCGGCCGTGCTATAATCGGCGGCAATCCGATCCGGACAAGGGGCGCCATGACGTTCAAGTATTTTCTGAAATTCGTCCTGCTGCCGCTGGTCGTCATCGCGGCGGTGATCTTCCTGATCTTCAACAAGCCCATCATCCGTTACTTTTCGTTCGACCGCACCTTCGACCAGCTCGTCGCGCACCGGGGCGAGGCCGTAGCCACGGATTATGCGGACCAGATCATCCAGATGGGCGCGGAAGCCGAGGAGCCACTCATCCGCCGCTACCAGAGCTCCACCAAACTCCAGGACAAGTATTACGCGCTCTACCTCCTGGGCCGCATCGGTGGCGAGAAGGGAGCGCCGGTGATCCTCAAGGCGCTGCAGCACGAATCACCCTCGGTGCGCTGGGGGGCGGTGCGCGGTCTGAAGTACATGATGAAGCCCGAGTACGTGTCCGCGGTGAAGCCCTTGCTCGGTGATCCGGTGCGCGAGGTCCGCTACGACGCTGCCGCCACCCTGGGGCGCGCCAACAGCCCGGAGAGCCTCCGGGCGCTCTACGAGCTCGCGGGCCGGGAGCGCGACAGCTACGTCTGGTTCCGGGCCTGGCTCTCGCTCCGCTACCTGATGCCGGTGGACGGACCGGTCGTGGAGAAAATCCGTTACAACAAGAGCCTGCAGCAGATCCCCGCCGAGGAAGTCAACATCGAGGCGGGCTACACCTACTTTTTCGTGAAGATCCGGCAGGGCGACGCCGACATCCCCGTCAACGTGCCGCGCAAGGTGTATGCCGAGGTCAAGATCGGCGACCGGCTGGTCAAACCGGCGGAATCGGAAGAGTTCCAGATCCGGCCGGCGGAGGCGAAACCATGACCCCGCTGCAGCCTCCGGCGTCCGCCCCCGTCCGCCGGCCGCTGATCCTGGGGCTGACCCGCTCCCAGATGGCGTTCGCCTTCGTCGCGGCGGTGGCCGTATACCTGATCATCACGCTCCTGATTCCGGCGCTCTTGACCCCTGTTTGGCGTGATCTGACCTGGCGGGACGTGCTCACCTTCGCCACGCTCGTGGCGACTTGGGCAGGTATAGCGGTTTACAACCGGCTGCATCCGGACGAGGAAGTCCGCATCCACCTCACCGACTGATGCACGGCGCGGCTTGAACTCCGCGCATTCCGGCGATTTCATCCCGTAACCCGGGTGATTCGGCAGGACGGGTGTCCGGCCACGGCGCGGCTCAGGGAGGCAGTTCGCCGGACCATTCCGGCCGTAGCATGCCCTGGTTTTCTCTCGCCGCTCGGGCCGGATCGGGCGGCACGGTTTGCCGCACCATAATCAGGCGGATGGTCTCGAGAGGCGTGTCGGCGGCGCTCACCCAGAGCGGCAGCAGCCCCCAGTAATCGCTGTAAAAACCTGCTTGGGCGGCTCGGCTCAGGATGCGCACGGGAAACCGGCTGCGCACATCCAGCGTCTCCAGCTCAAAACCGTAGGCCGGGGTCTCGTACGGCGTGTCCCATGTGGGCGCGGTGAGCACTGGTTTCACGAGCAGGTCGCCGGGGACCGGCCGGCTGTCGTAACGAAGAATGGTGCGGCCGCCGGCCGCCAGCGCGTAGTGCCGCAGCTGCCACTCCCCGGCTACCCAGATCCGATGGCCCTCAGAGCGGTACTTGCTGAAGATGTCGCGAACGGCTTGCCGATAACCCCGGGCCAGCTCCAGGTCGGCCAAAGCGCCGGCGCACGCCACCGCGACGTGCAGGACGATGACGGCGTTGACGACGCCCGGCCGGCGCAGCCAGGGGGAGCCGCCGGTCCCGGCGGTGTCGACTCTTCTGCTCAGGGCGAGGGTGAACGCGGCGACAAGCGGCGGCACGAGCCAGAGCTGATAGCGGGCCGCCCCGTGCGGGAAGGCGATCACCGCGACCAGGGCCAGAAACAGGGTCCAGGCGCCTACCGTCCACCAGCGTGTGGCAGTCAGCGGATCCGCTCGTCGGGCGGCCGCCGCGGCTCCGACCACTCCCTCAACCAGGAAGACCGCGCCGGCAACCGCCAGTACAGCGATGGCGGCCTGGTGGTAGTAGCCGGCCTCCGGCAGTGCGACCGCCGCGGCCAATCCGGCCAGACAGACCGCCAACAGATACAGCTTGCCGCGGATACGGTGCAGCCGCCAGACCAGGATGCCCGCCGGCACCACGAGGGTGCCGCCCAACACCAGCAGGTTGTACAGGATGCGTCGCGTCATGTCGGAGCTCGGCCGGGCGTTGAACTCGCTGAGAAAACGGATCATGTCCTGCACCACGAACCGGTGGGTCATCACCTGGACCAGCGCCAGCCAGCCGGCCATGGCCAGAACCGGCGGCAGCGCCACCAGGAGCACCTGGCGGAGCGGGCGGCGGCCGATCAGACCGCAGCCGGCCGCCGGCAGCAGGTAAAACATGGCACTGAATGACGTCCAGACCCCCGCGGCCAGACACAGGCCGGCGGCGAACAGCCGGCCGGGGCGGCCCGATGCGAATCCTTCCCAGGCCAGGACCACCCCCCATAGGCCCAGCGCCAGCGTCGGCACATCCATCATGATGGTGTGGCTGGAGATGAACACGACCGGGGCGAAGAACGCCACCAGACTGCCCACAAGCGGCGGCAGCCGCAGCAGCTCGAGAAACCGGTACATCGCGGCGACAAACAGCAGGGTGAAGATGATGAAGCCAAGGTGGATGGCCGCTTCCGGCTCTGCACCGCCCAGCCGGTCCAGTAGAAAGATATAGTAGCAAACCAGCGGCGGATGGGAATGGGACATCATGTCCGACCAGAGCTGCCCTTCCCAGATGGCGGGCTGCAACAGCGGCAGAAAGGGCTCCCGGGTCACGTTGCGGGCGACGTCCAGGTACACCCGGTCATCGATGTGGAAGGGCATCAGCACCGCGAACGGCACCTGGATCAGCGCCACTGCGGCCAGCAGGAGTGCGAGCTGAGGCCGGGCGGACGGAAAACGGCGCATGCAGCTTCCTTCTTGCATGAGTGCAGCGATGATAGCCTATCCGCCGCGCCGTTTCCAGTCCTTCCTGGCGGCGACTCATCTCACCGGTGCATGATTTTCGTAATGGATGACGTAGGAGTGGTTGATATAAAACGTCGGCTGGCTGCCCGTCACCAGGGGCCGGGCGTATACGGTGAAAAAGGTGGTGGAGCTTTCGCCGCTGAAGATGTAGCCGTCGAAAGTCGCAGTGCCGCTGCTGAACCGGTCGTCGATCAGGTTCAGCTGGGCGAGAGTGGCCAGCGGGGCAAAGCTGCGCGGGCTGGTCTTGGCGGTGTACGCCACCTCCGCAGCTGCGATGTTACGCAGCGTGGACTGGGCGGCCACGGATTCGGCCGAGCGTTTTGACTCGATCAGGTAGGGCACGGCGATGAACACCAGGATGCCGATGATCACCACGACGATCAACAACTCCAACAAGGAGAAACCCCGTTTGTTCATAGGTCGACTCCTTGTTAAAACTCGAAGCAAGTTGTGTACCACTAAAATAATGCTCCCTGAGCGCATCGCCGAGTCTGTGCGGGACAGCCAGCGACAAGAAAAGTCAACAAGCCTGACAAAAAGTGGCAGCGGCCGCGTCGCCGCTCCGCACTTTCCTGTTGCCGCCCCCCGGTCCCTGTGCTAGAATTTCGACTTTCTCAGCGGGCGTTTTTCCCCCGAAATATGTCGAAAGGAGAGGCGGGCTATGAAGGTTTTCGACACGGACAGAATCAGAAATCTCGTGTTCATCGGCCACGGGGGCTGCGGCAAGACGTCGCTGGTCAGCGGCATCCTGTTCCACACCGGGATGACCACCCGACTGGGCAAGGTGGACGAGGGCAACACGGTGACCGACTTCGACGAAGACGAGATCGCCCGCAAGGTGTCCATCCGCAGTGCACTGGCCTACTGCGAACACGACAAGCACAAGATCAACCTCCTCGACACGCCCGGCTACATGGCCTTCGTCCAGAGCGCCCGGGAGGCGGTTCGGGTGGCGGACACAGGCGTGGTGGTGGTAGACGCCATCGCCGGCGTCGAGGTCCAGACTGAGAAGGTGTGGAGCTTCGCCGACGAGTTCGCCCTGCCCCGCGTGATCGTGATCAACAAGATGGACCGCGAGAATGCCGATTTCGAGCGCGCGCTGGCCAACGTGCACGAGGCCTTCGGCCGCAGCGCGGTGCCGGTGCAGATTCCCATCGGACAAGCGAAGGACTTCCGCGGCATCGTGGACCTCATCGCCGAAAAGGCTTACCTGTTCCAGACTGATGAATCCGGCAAGTCTAGTGTCGCGGACATCCCGGCCAACCTCAAGGACGAAGCAGCCGCCCGCCGCGAAGCGCTCATCGAGATGATCGCCGAGAGCGACGAAGCGCTGATGTCGAAGTTCTTCGAGGAGGGCTCCCTCCCGGAGGAGGACCTGGTGGCCGGTCTGAAGAAAGCCATCCTGGCCCGCACCCTGGTACCGGTGTTCTGCACCGCGGCGACGCAGAATTTCGGTTCCGCCCAGCTGCTGGACGCCGCGGTCAAGTTCCTGCCCTCCCCGGCCGACCGGGGTGAGATCGAGGTGATCGACGTCAAGACCAAGGAGCCGGTCAGGCGCAAGGTGGGCGCCGAGCAACCCAGCGTGGCCTACGTCTTCCGCACCATCGCCGATCCGTTCGCCGGCCGCATTTCGATTTTCAAGGTGTTTTCGGGAACCATCCAGTCCGACACCTCGGTGTACAACGTCAACGCCGAAACGCAGGAGCGGCTCGGTTCCCTCCAAGTGATGCAGGGCAAGACGCCGGCGCCCATCTCCGAGGCGCGCGCCGGCGATATTGTGGCCGTCGCCAAGCTGAAGGCCACCCAGTCTGGACATACCCTGGCCGACAGCGCCAAGCCGGCGTTGCTGCCCCAGCTCAAGTACCCCGAGCCGGCCATCAGCTTCGCGGTGGAGCCCAAGAGCCGCGGCGACGAGGAGAAGATCAGCAACGCCCTGGCCCGGCTGCGCGAGGAAGACCCCATGTTCACCTTCCAGCGCGACCCGCAGACCAAGGAGTTGCTTGTGTCCGGCTCCGGCCAACTCCATGTCGAGGTGACGGTGGAACGCATGAAGAGCCGCTACGGCGTCGAGGTTCTGCTCAAGCAGCCTAAGATCCCCTACCGGGAAACCATCACCGCCAAGGCCGACGTCCAGGGCCGGCACAAGAAGCAGACTGGCGGCCACGGCCAGTTCGGCGACTGCAAGATCCGCATGGAACCCCAGGAGCGGAACGCCGGCTTCGCGTTCGTGGACGAGATCTTCGGCGGCGCGGTGCCGAAGCAGTACATCCCGGCCATCGAGAAGGGCATCGTCGAGGCCTCCGAGCGCGGCTTCCTGGCCGGTTACCCCGTCGTCGACTTCAAGGTGACCCTCTACGACGGCTCCTACCACGACGTCGATTCGTCGGAAATGGCCTTCAAGATCGCCGGCTCGCTGGCTTTCAAGAAGGCGATGGAAGTCGCTCGGCCGGTTCTGCTGGAACCCATCATGAAAGTCGAGATCTTCGTCCCGGAGGAAAACGCGGGCGACATCATGGGTGATCTCAACTCGCGGCGCGGCCGCGTTCAGGGCATGGAGTCCCGGGGCCACTTCACCGCCATCCGCGCCCAGGTGCCCATGGCCGAGATGCTCTCCTATGCACCCGACCTGACGTCCATGACGGGTGGACGCGGTTCCTATACGATGGAGCTGGCCGGGTACGAAATCGTGCCGAGTCAGATCCAGGCCAAGATCGTGGAAAAAGCCCGCCAGGAAAAGGGCGAAGAGACCGAATAGCGCCGCCGGTTTGCCGGGCGGCCCCGGAGCCCCCGGCACGCCGTGATGGGTGATTCAGCATGTGGCCCGAGCTTTTCAGGATCGGCTCCTTCGTCATCTCACCCTACGGCTTCCTGGTCGCCGCCGCCTTTGTGGCCGGGATCTGGGTAGCCGCCCGCCTCGGCGCCCGGTACGAGAAGATGGACAGTCGCATCTTCTGGGACTTCGGCCTCGCGGTGGTGCTCGTCGCTCTGGTGGGGGCCAAAGTTCTGATGGTCTTCACCGACCCGTTCTACTACGAGAATCCCGCCAACATCTTCAGTCTGGATTTCCTGCGGTCGGCGGGCGTCTACTACGGCGGACTGATCGCCGCCCTGGTCTGGGCAGCCTGGTATTTCCACCACCATCGTCTGCCCGGCTGGCGCATAGCCGACGCGTTCGCGCCGGGCATCGCCGTGGGCCATTTTTTCGGACGCCTGGGCTGCTTCACCGCCGGCTGTTGTCACGGCCGGCCGGCCGGCGGCGCCATCGCCGTGACATTCACGGATCCGGGCTGCATGGTGGAACCCGACTACCTGGGCGTGCCCTTGTACCCCACCCAGCTCATCGAGTCCCTGGG
The DNA here is from genome assembly GCA_012517875.1 of Acidobacteriota bacterium. Taxonomy (NCBI): domain Bacteria; kingdom Pseudomonadati; phylum Acidobacteriota; species Acidobacteriota bacterium. The sequence continues at coordinate 9,976 of JAAYUB010000162.1, forward strand.
CAATCTGCTCATCTTCGGCTTCCTCCTCTGGCTCTACCGCCGCAAGCGGTTCAACGGGCAGATCATTCTGATCTACCTGGGCCTCTATTCGATCTTCCGCTTCGGCGTGGAGTTCCTGCGGGGCGATCTGCGCGGCTGGATCCTGCCGGGTTATGTGTCGACGTCCCAATTCATCGCCAGCCTGCTCTTGTTCGGCGCCGCTGCGGCCTACTGGCGGCGGGCCCGCCGCCCGGCGGACCCGACGGTCTGACTCCCCCGCCCCCGCCTGCCGTACCGTTCTCCGTCCGACCCCCACCACCTGCCGGATCGATTTAATTTGGTGATCGTTTCACCTTATAATAGAATCCATACGATCCGTTGACCCACATCCTGCCCCAGGCGAGGTGTCCCCATGGCCGAACCATCGTTCAACGCTTACGAAATGGCCCAGCGGCAATTCGACGGCGTGGCCGAACAGCTCGGGCTGGACCGCGCCACGCGCGATTTGCTCCGCCGCCCGCTCCGCGAGTACCATTTCACCATTCCCATCCGCATGGACGACGGCACCGTCGAGGTGTTCCAGGGTTTCCGGGTGCAGCATAACGACGCTCGCGGGCCGTGCAAGGGCGGCATCCGCTTCCACCCGCAGGAGACCATTGACACCGTGCGTGCGCTGGCCATGTGGATGACCTGGAAGTGCGCGGTGGTGGACATCCCCCTGGGCGGCGGCAAAGGCGGCGTGATCTGCGACCCGCACAACCTGTCTCACCGCGAACAGGAGCAGATCTGCCGCGGCTGGGTCCGGCAGGTGGCGTACAACGTGGGGCCGCTGCAGGACGTTCCGGCGCCCGACGTCATGACCAACCCCCAGCACATGATCTGGATGCTCGACGAGTACGAGCGCATCCACAACCGCAAGCTGCCCGGCTTCATCACCGGCAAGCCGGTGGACATGGGCGGCTCGCTGGGCCGCACCGAGGCCACGGGCTATGCCCTGATCTACGTGCTCCGCGAGGCGCTCAACGAGATGGGCCTGGCGATCACCGACACCACCGCCTCGTTCCAGGGTTTCGGCAACGTGGCGCAACACGCCATCCGGCTCTTCCAGGAGTACGGCGGCCGGCCCGTCTGCGTGTCGTGCTGGGACCAGAACGACAACCGTGCGTACGCCTTCCGCAAGCGGGACGGCTTCCGCCTGGAGGAGCTGCAGGACATCACCGACCGCTTCGGCGGCATCGACAAGAGTCGGGCCGGCGAACTGGGTTACGAGGTCCTGCCCGGCGACGCCTGGCTGGAACAGGACGTGGACGTGCTGGTGCCGGCGGCGCTGGAACACCAGATCACCAAGGAGAACGTGCAGCGCGTCTCCAAGCAGGTCAAGGTCATCGCCGAGGGAGCCAACGGGCCCACCACACCGGAAGCCGATGCGGTCATCCGGGAACGCGGCATCTTCATGATCCCCGATTTCCTGGCCAACGCCGGCGGCGTCACCTGCAGCTACTACGAGCAGGTGCAGAGCAACACGAACAACTACTGGACCCGCGACGAGGTGCTGGCCAAGTTGGACACCAAGATGACCGACGCCTACCTGAAAGTGTCGGCGCTGGCCCGCAGCCAGAGCCTGTACATGCGGGACGCGGCGTACATGATCGCCATCCAGCGGGTGGCCGAGGCCTGCAAACTGAGAGGCTGGGTCTGAGGCGGCCGCTCCGCCCGGGGAGACGTGCATGAACCGGTCCACCGACAACCAGGGGCAGGCTCCCGCCGCGGACCCGTCGCGCCCGCTCTCCTACGAGCAGCTGTTCACCGCGCCCCTGCAGAAGCTGATGCCGTACAAGATCCGCCAGGTCTTGCTGGTGGCCAGCCTGTACGATTACTTCATCCTCGAAGAGGACGGCCGGCTCTCCGACCTGCTGGGGCTGGCCTACAAGCAGCGCGACCTGGGCTACGTGCCCGTGCTGCACCGCGTGTCCGGCAGCCAGGCCGCCCTCGAGGCGCTCGGCGAGACGCGCTACGATCTGGTGGTCAGCATCATGCGGATGGGGGACATGGACCCCTTCACCTTCGGCCGCAAGGTCAAGGAGGCGCAGCCGGACGTGCCGGTGGTGTTGCTGGCGTTCAACACGCCGGAGCTCCAACGGCTGATGGAACTCAACGACCGCCAGAGCGTCGACCAGATTTTCGTATGGCAGGGCGACGGCAAAATCCTGCTGGGAATCATTCAGTACATTGAGGATCTCAAGAACGCCCGGGCGGACACGGAGAACGTCGGCGTCCACAATCTGCTGCTCATCGAGGACTCGCCCCGTTTCTACTCGGTCTACCTGCCGACGCTTTTCGAGGAGCTCTGGGACCAGACAAACGAGCTGCTGCAGGAGGAGCTCACCTTCGAACAGCGCGTCCTCCGCCAGAAGGCGCGTCCCAAGGTCCACCTGGCCAACACCTATGAGCAGGCCGAGGCGGTCTTCGACGCCTTCCGGGACAACCTGCTGGGAGTGATCTCCGACGTCCAGTTCCCGCGGGGCGGACGCGTCGACCCGGAAGCGGGACTGAACTTCGTCCGGATGGTACAGCGCCAGTCGCCCCATCTGCCGGTGCTGCTCCAGTCCAGCGAACCGGAACTGGCCGAGACGGCGCAGCGACTGGGCGCGGGGTTCCTGCTCAAGACGAGCCCGACGCTGACCGCCGATTTCCGCAAGTTCCTGCACGACCGGTTCGGATTCGGCGAGCTGATCATCCGGGATGACACTGGGCGTCCCGTCGCGCGGGTCAACCGGCTGTCCGCGCTCATGGGCGTCCTCGAAACGGTACCCGACGCCGTGCTGCTCCGGCTCGTCCGGCAGGGCGAGCTGCGCCGCTGGCTGGTGGCCCGCACGGAGTTCCGGCTGGCGGAGCGCTTCGATCTCGCAGTGGCCGCCGGCGGCGACGACCCCGGCGCCATGCGGCAGCACCTGCAACAGGAGTGGGACGACCACCACCGCCGCATTCAGCGCGGCGGCATCGTGCGGTTCTCCCGGAGCATGTACGATAGCTACTGCCGCTTCATGCGGCTCGGGCCCGGCTCGCTCGGCGGCAAGGCTCGCGGGCTGGCCTTCTCCGACAAGCTGCTCAGCGAGCACCTGGCCGAAGATGCGTACCCGGGCGTCCAGATCGCCATCCCCAAGACGCTCGTGATCGGCACCGACGTCTTCGACGCATTCATGGCCCGCAACGAGCTGTGGGACTTCGCGACACGGGAAACGTCGGACCGCCTCATTGTCAGCCGCTTCCTAAACGCCGACCTGCCGCCCACGATCGTCGGCGACCTGCGGGACCTGGTCCGCCACGTCAAGGTGCCGCTGGCGGTGCGGTCATCCAGCCTATTGGAGGACGCCCTCTACCAGCCGTTCGCCGGGATCTACGCCACCAAGATGCTCCCGAACAACCACACCGAAACCGACGCCCGATTCAAGGACCTGGCCAACGCCATCAAGCTGGTGTACGCCTCGACGTTCTCCCGCAAGGCCAAGGCGTACATCGAGTCCACCAACCACCGGATCGACGAAGAGAAGATGGCGGTGATCATCCAGGAGGTAGTGGGTCGTCTGTACCGAGACCGGTTCTACCCGGATTTTTCTGGCGTCGGCTGTTCCTACAACTATTATCCGGCCGGCTACGCCCGCCCGGAGGACGGCGTAGTCAGTCTTGCGCTGGGCCTGGGCAAGACCGTCGTCGACGGCGGGGCCGTGCTTCGGTACTGTCCCGCCTACCCGCGGGTGATCCCCCAGTTCGGCACCATCAAGGACATGCTGAACCACTCGCAGAAGGACTTCTACGCCATCAACATGAAGGAATACTACTCCCGCGCCTACGACGACGAGGACCAGTATCTGGTGCACCTGCCCCTGCAGGCGGCCGAGCAGGATGGTGCCATCAAGTACCTGGCCTCCACCTTCGTGGCGCGCGAGGACCGCGTCTACGACGGCACCAACGTTGCGGGTCCCCGGATCATCACCTTCGCCCATATCCTCAAGAGCGAGGTCATGCCGCTGTCCCGGATCCTGATCCGGCTTCTCCGGCTCACCGCGGACGCCATGGGGTGCCCCATCGAGATGGAGTTCGCCGGCACACTGGATCCCGCCCGGGGCCTGCCCGCCCGGTTCGGCCTCCTACAGGTCCGGCCCATGGTGGTCAGCGACGAGCTGGTGGCTGTGGATCTCGGTGGACTGGATCCCGCGGCCGCGGTCGGTTTCAGCACCCGGGTACTGGGCAACGGGATTTTCCGCGAGATCGCCGATGTCGTGTACGTCAAAACCGAGAACTTCACCGCCGCCGACACGCCCCGCATCGCCATGGAAGTGGACCGGCTCAATCAGGAGTTGCGTGAGGCGAAGCGGCCGTACATCCTGGCCGGCCCCGGACGCTGGGGCTCGTCAGACCCGTGGCTGGGGATTCCCGTGCACTGGGGCCAGATCAACGGGGCCAAGGTCATCGTCGAGGTCAGCCTGCCCCAGCTCAATGTCGATCCGTCGCAAGGTTCCCATTTTTTCCAGAACATCACGTCTCTGCGCATCGGGTACTTCACCGTGCCCATGAATCCGGAAGACGGCCGGATCGACTGGGACTGGCTCAACGCCCTGCCGGCGGAGCAGGAAACCGAGCATCTGCGGCACGTCCGGGCGGTCCCGCCGCTCGAGGTGCATATCGACGGCCGGATCGGGCACGGAGTGATTTTCAAGACGGCGCGGCCCGCGGAGTGACCGCGCGCCAGGGAGGAACGCGCATGACCGATTCCAAACCGGACCCCAAGCCGGACGTCCGGCCGGAGCCCCGACCGGAAGCCAAGCCGGAATGGCGGGTCATCGTCGACCTGCTGCGGGAGACCAATCCCATCCTGCTCAACCGCATCAGCCGCAAAATGATGAATTACCTCTTCAAGCGCAACATCAAGGATGTCGCCGGCTTCATCGAACGGTTGCGGGCCGAAGGCGAGAAGGTCTATGCCGCAATGGGCTTCAACCCAAACGAACCCGCGCCGCGCTATGACCGCAACGTCTTCGAGCAGTTTGCCGACGAAATTTTCCGCATCGCCAACAACGAGCTGCTCGACGAGGAGATCGCCCGGATGCTGCGACTGTGGCTGCGGCACGAGCAGGCGCGCTTTCTTACCCTGGCCGCCGGCAAGCGGGACGTCCAACTCGGCGAGGTGACCGACGCGGTGCACCGTTTCAGTCTCATGCCCGACGCCCAGCGTAGCCTGTCGCCGGAGGAGAACCAGGGGCTGCGTGTCGCCCTGATCCGGCGTTTCTACAGCGAGAACCTGGACTACATCAACACCACCAAGAAGCACGTGGACGTGGCCGATTTCGCCGACATCCTGTCCCGGACCATCGGTCCGGCCTCCGGCGTTGGCAAGCTGGGCGGCAAGGCCGCCGGCCTGTTCCGGGCCGAAGCCATCCTGGAGTCGGTCAAGCAGCAGAACGTCCTGCTGCGCAACGTCAGTACGCCCAAGACCTGGTACGTGACCTCCGACGGCATCATGGATTTTCTCAACTATAATGCCCTGGAGGAGATGCCCAACATCAAGTACCGCGACCCCTCCGAGATCCGGCAGGAGCATTTCTATCTGGAGCAGATCTTCAAGAACTCCGCCCTGTCGCCCGAAATCATCGCCGGTCTCAGCCTGGCGCTTGACGACTTCGGCGAGCGGCCCCTTGTGGTGCGTTCATCCAGTCTGCTGGAGGACAGCGCCGGCTCCTCGTTCGCCGGCAAGTACAAGAGCCTGTTCGTCGCCAACCAGGGCACCAAGAAGGAGCGCCTCGAAGGGCTCGTGAACGCCATTCTCGAGGTGTATGCCAGCGTATTTTCACCCGATCCGCTGGAGTACCGCCGCGAGCGCGGCCTGATCGATTTCCACGAGGAGATGGCGGTCCTGATCCAGGAGGTGGTGGGCCGCCGCGTGGGCAGGTATTTTTTCCCCGCCTTCGCCGGCGTCGCCTTCAGTCGGAACGAGTTTCGCTGGTCGCCGCGGATCCGCCGCACCGACGGGATCATCCGACTGGTGGCGGGGCTGGGCACCCGGGCCGTCGACCGGGTGGGCGAGGACTACCCGGTCCTGATCTCGCCCGGCCAACCCAACCTCCGCGTGAACGTCACCCCCGAGGACGTGCTCCGCTACTCGCAGAAGTACATCGACGTGATCAACCTCGAAAGCCGCCGGTTCGAAACCCTGACCTTCGACCGACTGCTCAAGGAACTGGGCCACGACTTTCCCGCCTTGTCCCAGATCGTAGCCATGTACCGGGAGGGTCAGATCGTGCCGCCGGTGGGCGCCCTCATGGACCTGAAGTCGGGCATCCCCCTGATCACCTTCACCAACCTGATCGAGCGCAGCCCGTTCATCCCCGAGCTCATGGCCATGCTGACCATCCTGGAGAAGGAGCTCGGCTTCCCGGTGGACATTGAATTCGCCTGCGACGGCGACGTCCACCGACCCTACCTGTTGCAGTGCCGGCCCCAGAGCTACGGCGCCGGTGCGATCACAAGCGTTTCGATTCCAACGGACATCCCGAGCGACTCCGTCCTGTTTACGGCGAACCGCTACATCACCACCGGCCAGATCGACGGAGTGGAATACATCGTCTACGTCGATCCCATCGCGTACGACGCCATCGGCAACATGGACGACCTGATTCAGGTGGGCAAGGTGGTGGGCGAGCTGAACCACCGGCTGCCCACCCGCAAGTTCATCCTGATGGGGCCGGGGCGCTGGGGGAGCCGCGGCGATATCAAGCTGGGGGTCCGGGTGACCTACAGCGACATCAACAACACGGCCATGCTCAGCGAGATCGCCCGCAGTAAGAAGGGCTACGTGCCCGAGCTGTCGTTCGGCACCCATTTCTTCCAGGACCTGGTGGAGGCCAACATCCGGTACCTGCCCCTGTACCCCGACGAGCCGGGGCTCGTCTTCAACGAAGCGTTCCTGAAGGAGTCCCCCAATGTCCTGCGGCGGGTCATGCCCGGCACCGATCCCCTGGAGCACATCATCCAGGTGGTGCACGTGCCCAAGGCCACCGACGGCGCCACGGTGTCCATCCTCATGGATGGCGACAACGAGAAAGCGGTGGCGTTCCTGACCCGGAACGGTAAATAGCGGTTCCGGCATCCGGATTCGGAGGCCACAACAGAAACAGGCGGCCCGAAGGCCGCCTGTTTGCGTGTTGGATACAGAGCGGGTGGACTAGACGACGCCTTGAGCCATCATCGCCTTGGCCACCTTCAGGAAGCCGGCGATGTTCGCGCCGTTGACCAGGTTGCCCGGCGTGCCGTATTCCTCGGCGGCCTGGCTGGCCTGCTTGTAGATGTTCACCATGATCTGGTGCAGCTTGCTGTCGGTCTCCTCGAAGCTCCACATCAACCGGGAGGAGTTCTGGCTCATCTCCAAGCCGGAGGTGGCGACGCCGCCGGCGTTGGCCGCTTTGCCGGGACCGTAGAGAATCTTGTGGTCGATAAACAGCTTCACCGCCTCAGGCGTGGACGGCATGTTGGCGCCCTCGGCCACAGCGATGCAGCCGTTCTTCAGCAGCGCCTTGGCGCCCGCCTCGTCCAGCTCGTTCTGGGTGGCACACGGCAGGGCCACGTCGCACTTGACGTTCCAGATGCCCATGCAACCCTCGGTGTAGGTGGCGTGCTTGTGGATCCCCACGTAGTCCTTGATCCGGCGGCGCTCCACCTCCTTCAGCTGCCGAACGGTGTCCCAGTTGACGCCCTGCGGGTCGTGGATGTAGCCGTTGGAGTCGGACATGGCCACGACCTTGCCGCCCAGCTGGGTGGCCTTCTGGTGGGCGTAGATGGCCACGTTGCCGGAGCCGGAGATGACCACTGTCTTGCCGTCGAACGAGGTTCCCTTCCCCTTCAGCATTTCCTGGCAGAAATACACGGTGCCGTAACCGGTGGCTTCGGTCCGGGCCAGCGAGCCGCCGTAGGTGAGGCCCTTGCCGGTCAGGACGCCGTGGAAGTTCCGCGTCAGCTTCTTGTACTGGCCGAACATGAAACCCACTTCCCGTCCGCCCACGCCGATGTCGCCGGCGGGGACGTCGATGTCGTCGCTGATGTGGCGGAACAGCTCACTCATGAAGCTCTGGCAGAACCGCATGATCTCGTTATCCGACTTGCCCTTGGGATCGAAGTCCGACCCGCCCTTGGCACCGCCCATCATCAGGCCGGTCAGGCTGTTCTTGAAGATCTGCTCGAAACCGAGGAACTTGATGATGCCGATGTACACGGAGGGGTGGAAGCGAATGCCGCCCTTGTAGGGGCCGATGGCGGAGTTGTACTGGACGCGCATGCCACGGTTGACATGGACCTTGCCCTGGTCATCCACCCACGGCACCCGGAAGATGATCTGCCGCTCGGGCTCCACGAGGCGTTCCAGCAGGCCGGCTTCCTGAAACTCGGGGTGCTTGTCGATTACGGGGCGCAGAGACTCCAGCACCTCGTGCACCGCCTGGTGGAACTCGGGTTCGCCGGCGTTCCGCTTTTTCACCATTTCAAACACAGATTGGATGTAATCCATACGACCCGACCTCCTATCGAAGAAGAATTGAACAGAGTTGGTTTTCAGGTGCCTAAACAAATGCTTTATAACAGATGATTTTCCATCAAGTCAATGAAATCGGCGGGCGTCAAAAAAAAAGCCGGCTGAAATCAGCCGGCTGTTCGGAGACAGAGTGCCAGAAAATAACGCTTAGATCCAACCCCGCATGCGGCAGGCCTCGGCCACCCGCTGAATGGAGATCATGTACGCCGCGTCGCGCATGTAGACGCCGCGGTTCTTGGCCAGCTCGGCCACTGCCAGAAAGGCGGCGGTCATCTTCTCGTCCAGGCGCTGGAGCACCTCTTCCTTCGTCCAGTAATAGTTCATGTTGCACTGGACCTGCTCGAAGTAACTGCAGGTCACGCCGCCGGCGTTGGCCAGGAAGTCGGGGATGACAAAAATCCCGCGGGACTTGATCACCGCGTCGGCGTCGGGGGTGGTGGGGCCGTTGGCGCCTTCGGCGATCATCTTGACCGACGGCTTGATCAGCTTGACGGTCTCGGCGTTGACCTGGTTCTCCAGGGCGGCCGGGATCAGGATGTCGACATCCTGCTCGATCCAGGCGTTGCCCGGCAGCACCTCGTATCCGGCCGCGGCGGCCTTCTTCTTGTCGATGCCGCCGAACCGGTCGGTGATGCCCAGCAGGAAGTCCACGTCGATGCCGTCCTTCTTCTTGAAGGTGTAGGAGGTCTGGTCATGCTGATCCCAGCAGGACACGCACGCCACCTTGCCGCCGTACTGGTTGAACAGCTTGACGGCGTACTGGGCCACGTTGCCGAAGCCCTGCACGGCCGCCGTGGCCTTCTTGATGTCGATGCCCAGCTGCTTGCAGGCTTCGCGGACGCAGTAGATCACGCCGTAACCCGTGGCCTCGGTCCGGCCCTGGGAACCGCCCATGCCCAGCGGCTTGCCGGTGATGAAGCCGGGCAGCTTCTCGCCGCGAATGTGCTCGAACTCGTCGAGCATCCAGAGCATGTGCTGGCCGGAGGTCATCACGTCAGGCGCCGGCACGTCCGCCAGCGGCCCCACATTCTTCCACACCTGCCGGACCCAGCCGCGGCAAATCTGCTCCTGTTCCCGCTGGGACAGGTTGTGCGGGTCACAAATCACGCCGCCCTTGCCGCCGCCGAGCGGGATGTCCACCACCGCGCACTTCCAGGTCATCCAGGTCGCGAGAGCCTTGACGGTGTCGACGGTCTCCTGGGGATGGAACCGGATGCCGCCCTTGGCCGGGCCGCGCGCATCGTTGTGCTGCACGCGGAAGCCGCGGAACACCTTCACCGATCCGTCGTCCATCCGGACGGGGATGCTGAAGTGATACTCGCGCAGAGGCCAGCGCAGCATGTCACGGGTGGCCTGATCCAGATTGAGCTGGTCAGCCACGTGATCAAACTGCTTCTGGGCCATCTCGAACGCATTAAAGGACTTGTCAGCCATGACTATTACTCCTCAAGCAGAGATATTTCATCTGGAACCGTTGCGGCCGCTTCAGATCGTCGGGCGTTGTCACAGCGGGCGGCGGCAAAAAAAGCATTATAGGCTGTATTTCAACATTTGTCTAGAGCTTAATAAATATCGGAATTTTTATTCCGCCGCGAACGCCTCCATCTCGACAGCCTGGTGCGCATCGCTCCCGCGGGTGGTCCGAAGGCCGAAGCGGTGCGCCAGCTCGCGCATCCGGGCCACAAACTGATCTTCGTCCACCCGGCCGGGGAACTCGGCGGATCCACGGTATCGGTACTCCACCTCCAGCCCCGTCATCCCCCAGTCGCGGCACGCCGCCACGAACGATTCCAGATCAAGGCCGCCGCCGTTGCCGCTGCAGAAACCCGGGTGCGCCAGCGCCGCCCAGCCGCCGGCGGCGCGGATCAGGGCGATGACGTCCGCCACAGCGGGCTTGGGCACTTCCACGGGCAGGCCCACGGTTTCCTTGATCCAGCGCCGGGCGGTGCGGTAGTCGGGGAAACGACCGTCCGCCAGGAGCGGCTGGATCAGGTGCGGCATCATGCAGGTGTCGCGCCACGGCCGGAAGACGGCCGCGTCATCCAGGGCCGGCGCGCCCAGGGCGTCGTTGATCCGCCCCACCAGGGCCTGAAGCCGGTCGCGGCGCAGTCGCTGCACGTCACCGAGATAGGCCGTGAGGCCGGGGTGGACCGGGTCCAGCTCGTAGCCGAGCATGTGGATCTCCACCCCGCTGTGAACGCTGTCCAACTCCACACCCGGCACCAGCCGAAGTCCGGCCGTGGCGGCGTCGCGGCGCACGTCGCCGAAGTGGATGTACGCGCCCACCGCATCGTGGTCCGTGATGGAAATTTCCTCAATCCCCAACCGGGCGGCGGTGCGGATAATGTCCGCCGGCAGCCAGCGGCCGTCTGAAACTTCGGTGTGCAGATGGTAATCTTTACGCATACATTCATCCTTTCGAAGAGTGTGCTATTATACTGTCAGCGAAATGAACATTCTACCCGGTAAGTTGGAGGACACCATGAGCCGACGGCATCTTTGGCTGAGCGTTTTCGTCATCGGATTGTTGGTGTTTCTGCCGGTGACGGGCGCTGTCGCCGCCGAAAAGAAGCAGGAAAAGGTGGGCGGCGGTTTGAATTTCTTCTCCGAACAACAGGAGAAGGCCATGGGCAAGCAGTACTCCGATGAGCTGAAGACCAAGCTTGATCTGGTGCAGGATTCGTTCGTCTACTCCTACATCAACCAGATCGGCCAGAAACTGGCCCAGAACTCGCTGCGCCCGGACATCGGCTACGAGTTTCAGGTGGTCAACACCGGCGAGATCAACGCGTTCGCGTTGCCGGGTGGCTATATCTATATCAACCGGGGTCTCATCAACACCGCCGGGAGCGAAAGTGAGGTCGCCGGCGTCATCGGCCATGAGATCGCCCACGTGGTGGGCCGCCACTCCACGAACCAGATGTCCAAGCAGCTGCTGCTCACGGGCCTCGTGATGGGCGCCGGCATCGGCGTGGGCGCCAAGAGCGAACGCTGGGGCGAGATCATCAGCGCCCTGGGCGGGGTGGGCGTCGCCTTGACCAGCATGAAGTTCAGCCGGGACCACGAGCGCCAGGCAGACAAGCTGGGCATGGCCACGATGGTCCAGTCCGGTTATGATCCCGGCGGTATGATCAGCATGTTCCAACGGCTCAACGCGGAGAGCATGAAGAAGGGCTCCACCGCCATGGCGTTCATGAGCACCCATCCCTTGCCGGCGGAGCGCGTCAAGAACATGGAGGCGGAGGTCCGCAGCCAGTATACCTCCGCCACATCACTGACCAAGACCACGCGGACGTTCGACATGGTCAAGGAACGCATGGCCGCCATGCCCATGCCGCCGCCGCAGCAGGAGAAGACCCTCTCGGCCGCGCTGGCGTCGCTGGACCAGAACGGTGGCGGTGCGGCCGCCGGCGGAACGGCGGCCGCGCCAGCCACCAAACCCGTGTACACGGGCCGCAAGGCGCTGGCTGTACCCGGCGACACCGCTTGGCTGGACACCGGGATCGATCTCGTCCCCGGCCAGGTGGTGGAGATCATGGCCAAGGGCCAGGTGTACTACAAACGGAATAGCAAGGTCTTCTGTGATCCCGACGGCGCCCCGGGCACCGGCAGCGGGTTCTGGAAACCCATCCCCAAGGCCAACACAGGCGCCTTGATCGGCCGGATCGGCGACAACCCCGGCGCTTTCGTCATCGGCTCCATGCGGGTGTTCCAAACCAACGTCGGCGGACGCCTGGCCCTGGGCATCAACGACGACAACGCCACGGACAACCTGGGCGGCTACCAGGTTTACATCCTTGTGCGCTGACGCGGAAGCATCGTACACGATCGATGCTCACGGCGGTGACGTGGCTCTGCAGATCAGCGGCGCCGACCTGGCGGAGCTGGCCGCGCACGCCGCTGCGGGCCTGGGCGCGGTGATCACCGATCCCGCGCGGATGGGGAGTGGCGAGTGCCGTGTCATCGAGCTCGACGCCCAGTCGCCCGAGGACATGTTGGTCCGACTGCTCAATGAGCTCGTCTACCTGTTCGACACCCAGGGATTTGTCTGCACGCGGCTGACGGTGCGCGTCGCCACCGGCCGCCGCCTCGAGGCCGAGGCGCAGGGCGGGCACTTCGACCCGGTGCGACACGAGGTGCGCGGCGTGGTCAAGGCGGCGACGTACCACGACCTCGCGGTGACGCGCGCCGCCGGCCGGCTGCGCGCCCGGATCGTGCTCGATCTGTGACGGAGAGGCGGCCCATGGGCCTTCAGATCGAAGACATCCTCGCCCGCATCGAACCGGTGGATGCGGTCACCTGGAAGATCCCGCGCGCCGGTCCCATGCGCGTCGATGCCGTCTTCTACGCCTCCCCGCCCCTGCTGGAGGGGTTGCGCCAGGACCAGAGCCTGCTCCAGCTGGCCAACGTGGCCACCTTGCCAGGCATCCAGATGTTTTCCCTGGCCATGCCCGACATCCACTGGGGCTACGGCTTTCCCATCGGCGGCGTGGCCGCCTTCGACGCCGCCGACGGCGTGGTCAGCCCCGGCGGCGTCGGGTACGACATCAACTGCGGCGTGCGCGTGCTGGCGTCCCGGCTGACTCGCCCCGAGGTCACCGACCGGATCCGCGACCTGGTGGCCGCGATGTTCCGCAATGTTCCCTCGGGCGTCGGCTCGCGGCGGCAGGACCTGCGCCTGGACGCCAAGGCCGAGCGTCAGGTGCTGGAACAGGGAGCCGAATGGGCGGTCCGCCACGGTTACGGCGACGCGGAGGACCTCGACTGCATCGAGGACCGCGGCGCGATACCCGGCGCCGACGCCGACCGGGTCTCGGAAAAAGCCCTGGAACGCGGCCGGACACAGCTCGGCACCCTGGGTTCCGGCAACCACTTTCTTGAAATCGGCTATGTAGACCAGGTGTATAACGAGGCGGCCGCCCGCCGGCTGGGCCTGTTCATGGACCAGGTGACGGTGAGCATCCACACCGGATCCCGCGGGCTGGGCTACCAGGTCTGCGACGACTCCATCGTCGCCATGAAGCGGGCCGCGGCCAGGTATGGCATCGAGCTGCCCGACCCGCAGCTCTGCTGCGCGCCGGTGGCGTCGCCCGAGGGGCAAGAGTACCTCGCGGTGATGGCCGCCGCGGCCAACTACGCCTTCGCCAACCGCCAGCTCATCACCCACTGGGTCCGCGAGGCCTTCCAGGAGGCGCTGCGCCTGCCGCCGGCCCGCCTGGGCCTCCGGCTGGTGTACGACGTGGCCCACAACATCGCCAAGATCGAGCGGCATCTCGTGGCGGGACGCGAACAGACGGTCTGCGTCCACCGCAAGGGCGCGACGCGCTCGTTCGGCCCTGGCCACCCGGCGCTCCCCGAGGCGTACCGCGACATCGGCCAGCCGGTGATCATTCCCGGCGACATGGGCCGCTGTTCCTTCATCCTCGTGGGCGCGGCGAAGTCCATGACGGCGACGTTCGGCAGCACCTGCCACGGCGCGGGGCGGCGGCTCAGCCGCCACGGGGCCATGAAGGCCGCCCGGGGCCGCTCCATCGACGCGGAGCTGCGCGAGCGCGGCATCCACGTCATGGCCGCATCGCGGGCGACGCTGGTGGAGGAAATGCCCGAAGCCTACAAGGACGTGGCCGAGGTGGTGCAGACCGTCCACGACGCCGGCCTGAGCCGCATGGTGGCCCGGCTGCGGCCGATGGGAGTGGTCAAAGGTTAGTTAGGAGATAGGAGATAGGAGCTCGTGATCGTGCTCGTAATCGTAATTCGTAATCGTGATCGTAATCGTGATCGTAATCGTCATAGAGGCTCGAGACTCGAGGCTAGCGGCTCGTTCCCGTAACGCGAACATCGGACTTCGGACTTCGGACTTCGGACTTCGGACATCGGACATCGGATATCGGAATTCGGAAATCGGACCTGGGACCTGGATCCTGGGCCCTGGGTGGCAGAACCCAGATTCTGGCACCCATTCACCGATTCGCCCATTCAGCCATTCACCGTCCCAAATACTCAATGACAAATGAAAAATGAAAGATGATCAATGAAAGACTTCTCTTCCCTATTCACCATCCCCTTCCCCCTTTGTGCCCTTTGTGCCCTTCGTGCCTTTGCGGTGAAGAAGAATTCCCGGCTCTGCCGTCAGGGCAGCACGGCAATGGAATACGCCGCCACGGCGCGCAGGACGGCCGCCAGGATATAGCCGGCGCCGACGAGCGCGACCAGGATCGGCTCGATTTCGCGGATGGCGAACG
>JAAYUB010000163.1 GCA_012517875.1 Acidobacteriota bacterium
CCTGGGCCGCCTGGAACTACGCCCGCGCCGCCGGCGCCGACGGCGAGAGCCGCCTGTCGGTGACCTACCACATGAACCGGCTCCAGGGACTGGCCGCCACCCGGGAGTATTGCGTGTCCCTCAACCGGCCGCAGCCCCCGGCGCCCGGCCGCACAGTCGCCGAGATGCTCTACACCCATCCGATGTACACGACCGAGGCGTTGGCCACCCAGGCGGAGCTGCCCGCTCTTAGCGGTCCGCTGCACACGCACTTCTGCGGCAGCTACCACCGCTGGGGCTTCCACGAGGACGCCGTGGCGTCGGGCCTGGCCGTCTGCCGCCGGTTCGGGCTTGAGCTATGAACTCGCGCGTCTACGTGGGCGAAGTGAGCCACGCCCGGCTTCGCCCGGTGCGGCACGTGTTCCGCTACCCCCTCTACTGGTACGCCTTCGATCTCGACGAACTGCCCGAACTGGACCGCCGGATCGCCGCGTTCGGCTACAACCGGATCCGCCCGGTGGCCATCCACGACCGGGACTACTTGACCACAGGCCGCGCGCCCATCCGCGACAAGCTCCTGGCGCTGCTCCGCCGACACGGGCACAACGGCCCCTTCGGCCGGATCGAGCTTGTGACCGCGGCCCGCTACTGGCACTACGTCTTCAATCCGGTGAGCTTTTCCTTCTGCCGCCGCCCCGACGGCGCCATGGCCGTGGTAGTGGCCGAGGTGAACAACACCTTCGGCGAGCGCCACGTGTACATCCTGGACCGGCCCGAGGGGCCGCCCGGCGGGTGGCCGCTCCGCTACCGCGCCGACAAGGCGTTCCACGTGTCGCCGTTCAACGACCGGCGGGGGGCGTATGCCTTCGAATTCACCGATCCCGCCGGGCCCCTGGACATCCGCATCCACCTGGAGCGGGACGGCGAGCGGGTGATGACCGCCCGGTTGCACGGTGCCCCGCGGCCGCTCACCCCCGGCAACCTGGCCCGCACGGTCGCCGGCTTCCCACTGGCGGCCGCCCTGAGCATCCCGCGCATCACCTGGCAGGCCGCCCGGCTCTACTTCCAGCGGCGATTGCCCGTGTATGCCCGCCCCGACCCCGACAGCCCCATGACCATCGGCCGCCGTCCACCCGGCTGGCAAGAGAGAATCTGCCGGCGCCTGGTCTGCGGCATCCTCCGGCGACTGACGCAGGGCCGGCTCGTGCTGGCGGAGCCCGACGGCAGCGAGCAGGCGTTCGGCGATCCCGCCGCTCCGGCGCCCGTCCGGCTGGCGCTCCGGAACTACCGGCTGTTTCCCCGGCTGGTCTGGGGCGGCGACATCGGTTTCGGCGAGTCGTACGCCGACGGCGATTGGGACTGCGCCGACCTGACCGGCGCCATCCGGCTGTTCATCCGCAACCGCGCGGCGCTCGCCTCCGGCAACTTGGCCACCGCCGCCGTCAGCCGCGTCGCCAACCGACTGCGCCACGGCCGGCGGCGCAACACGCTGCTCGGCAGCCGGGCGAACATCCGTGACCATTACGACCTGAGCAACGAAATGTACAAGCTCTTCCTCGATGAGTCGATGATGTACTCCTGCGCCCTGTTCGACGCGCCCGATCTCAGTCTGGAGGAGGCCCAGCGCCGCAAGATCGCGCGGCTGCTCGCGAAGGCCGCCCCCGGGCCCGAGGATCACCTTCTGGAGATCGGCTCCGGCTGGGGGGCGTTCGCCATCGCCGCGGCGCGCGAGACGGGCTGCCGGGTGACCACCATCACCCTGAGCGAGGAGCAGCTGGCGCTGGCGCGGGAGCGCGTCCGGGCCGCGGGGCTGGCGGAGCGCGTGGCGGTGGAGCTGTGCGACTACCGCCACGCGCAGGGCCGCTACGACCGGATCGTTTCCATCGAGATGCTCGAGGCGGTGGGCCACCGCTACCTCGGCACCTTTTTCGCCCGCGTCGACGAGCTCCTGAAACCGGGCGGCTGGGCGGTGGTCCAGGTGATCACCATCCCCGACCAGCGCTACGACGCCTATCGCCGCCAGCCCGACTGGATCCAGAAGCACATCTTCCCGGGCGGGATGCTGCCGTCGCTGGACGCGCTGAGCCGAGCGATGAAGGACCACTCGGAGCTGGTGGTCCAGGATCTGGAGAACATCGGCGTCCATTACGCCCCGACTCTGGCGGAGTGGCGGCGGCGCTTCCTGCTCAACACCCCGGCGGTGCGGGCGCTGGGCTTCGATGATGCGTTCATCCGGAAGTGGGTGTATTATTTCTCCTACTGCGAGGGAGCCTTCGCCGAGCGCTACTTGAACGATTTGCAGCTCGTGCTGGCCCGGCCCGGCACCCCGCAGGCGCCCTGGGAGAGGCTCCGCTGCCCATGAGCACCATCACCGCGACCTCCGGCGGCAAGGGCCGGCTGGACCTGTTGCACAGCCTGCCCTTCCTCGCGGTCCACCTGGCCTGCCTGCTGGTCATCTGGGCCGGCGTGAGTTGGATCGCCGTGGGAGCCTGCATCCTCCTCCACTACGCCCGGGCGTTCGGCCTCACCGCCGGCTACCACCGCTATTTCGCCCACAAGTCGTACAAGACCAGCCGGGCCTTCCAATTTCTTTTGGCGGTCCTCGGCGCCTCGGCCGCCCAGATGGGTCCGCTCTGGTGGGCCGGCCACCACCGGATCCACCACCGGTACGTGGACACCGACGCGGACATCCACTCCCCCAGCCGGCAGGGTTTCTGGTGGGCCCACGTGGGCTGGATCGTCAGCGACCGCTACCTGCACACGAACGAGGCGGTGATCAAGGATTTCGCCCGCTTCCCCGAGCTCCGCCGGCTGGACCGCTTCCCCTGGGTGCCGCCGCTGCTGCTGGCGGCGGGCCTGTACGGCCTCGGCGCCTGGCTGGGCGCCGCCCGCCCGGAACTCGGCACGTCGGGGCTGCAGCTCCTGACCTGGGGCTTTTTCATCAGCACCGTGCTCCTGTATCACGGGACGTTCTTCGTCAACTCGCTGGCCCACACCTGGGGCACGCGCCGGTTCGACACCCGCGACACCAGCCGCAACAACCTGCTCATCACCCTGCTCACCTTCGGCGAGGGCTGGCACAACAACCACCACCGGTACCCCGCCTCGGAACGCCAGGGGTTTTACTGGTGGGAGATC
>JAAYUB010000164.1 GCA_012517875.1 Acidobacteriota bacterium
CCCGGCCGCGACGGCATGGAAGTGGCCGGCCGCGGCATCCTGCACCTGGCGGTGCTCATGGAGACCATGCGGCGCGAGGGGTACGAGTTCCAGGTGGGCCGTCCCCAGGTGATCCTCCGCCAGGAGGAGAGCCGCGTGCTCGAGCCCGTGGAGCACGCCGTGGTGGAGGTGCCCGCCGAGTATGCCGGCAAGGTCATCGAGCTCTTCGGCGGCCGCGGCGGCGAGATGACCGAGATGGTCCAGGGACCCGAGGGGGTCCACCTGGAGTTCAAGATTTCCACCCGGGGCCTGATGGGGCTGCGCACGCGCCTGCTCAACGCCACCCGCGGCGAGGCGACGCTCCACCACCGGTTCCTGGATTACGGGACCCACCGCGGCGACGTGGGCGCCCGCCCCAACGGCTCCATGATCGCCATGAGCACCGACAAGGCGGCCGCCTACGCCCTGAACGGACTCCAGCCCCGCGGCCGGCTCTTCGTGGGGCCCGGCGAGATGTGCTACGAGGGGATGATCGTGGGCGAGCACGCCAAGGACAACGACCTGGTGGTGAACGTCGCCCGGGCCAAGCAGCAGACCAACATGCGCGCCTCGACGGCGGACAAGGCAATCCTCCTTGCCCCGCCCGCCACCTTCACTCTCGAGGAGGCGCTCGAGTACATCGAGGACGACGAGCTGGTGGAGATCACCCCGCAAAACATCCGCCTGCGCAAGCGCCTGTTGGACGAGAACGACCGCAAGAAGGCACGCAGCCAGCGGTCGGCCGAGGCTGCGTCGGTCCCGTCCCGGCGCGAGCCCATCCCCGCGTGAGTCGGGACGCCCCAAGCCTGCGTGGAACGTTTCAGACAATTTGCCGCACCCCGGCGTCACGCGGTTCGGTGGCGCGCGGGATGCATTCGGACAGCGGTCGGCGGACGTCGGGAACCAAGTTGGAATCCGGGTGTAATCACGGCCAATCGTACGCCGCCATGACCGAGCGGACAGGTTGGGATATGGAGAAGCCAGGATGAAGCTGCTGGAGGTACTGGGCACGCTGGGCGCAGTCTATGGCGCCTGCCTGGCGCTGGCAGTCGCCGTGCTCGTCACCGTCATGGCTATCACCCACGACTGGAGCGCGGCGCCCACCGGCACGGCCATGATGGCCATGCTGTACGGACTTGCCGGGACGTTCCTGCTCGCCGACGTCGCCGTCTTCCTGTATTTGCGGCACCGGCGGCTCAGGCTGGGCTGGAACCTGTCCGCCACCGCCGCCCTGGGTTCGATGCTGACGGCATTCTGGCTGATCCTGGCGTTCCTCAGCCTGGTCATTTTCAACCGGTAGGGGGACATCGCGGACGACACGCGCCGGCCGATCTCTGTCCACCGGCTTCTCCGGTGGTTATTCCAGCCGGCATGGACAACCAAATCTTAACAATATCTTAATGGTTAACTAACACAAAAACAACCACTTCTCAATTAGACTCTTATTTTCGATCAACAGATTAATTGACCTGGACGGTGGAATTCTCTATGCTACCCGACGAACGACCGATACCGCAGACCCTTGAGGACGCCATGGCCGGCAATCTGGAACAATCCCTGCAGCGCGACATCGACCGCATCCGGGAGCGCATCACCGAGATGTCGCAGCGCGTGGGCCGGGCCCTGCGCGACGCCGTCAAGGCGCTCGAAACGCGGAACCATCAGATGGCCTACGCGGTCATCTTGCGCGACCAGTACATCGACGAGCAGGAGAAGGAAATCGACCGGCTGATCCTGGAGTTCATCCTCCGCCAGCAGCCGGTGGCCGGTCATCTGCGGTTCGCGTACAGCGCCATCAAGATCAACGCCGATCTCGAGCGGGTCGGCGACTACGCCGAGAGCATCGCCCGCCAGGCCCTCAAGTTCGACCAGCCGCTGCCGGAGTCGATCCAGGGGCGGATCCTGGAGCTGGCCGACATGGCCATTCCCATGCTGCACGACGCCATCCGCGCGTTCACCGGGCAGGACACCAATGTGGCCAAGCGGACCATCGAGGTGGAGGACACCGTTGACGCGCTGCGCTCCCGCCAGCTCTCCGAGCTCGTCAAGCTCCACCACGACGGGCAGATCACCTACGAGACCCTCGATCCGCTGGCCGCGGTGGTGCGTCGGCTGGAGCGGGTCTCGGACCAGGCCCGAGACATCTGCATGGAAGTACTGTACATGTGCACGGGCGAGTACGCCAAGCATCCCGGCTCGGATGTCTTCCGCGTGCTCTTTGTTGACCAGCACAATTCATGCCGCAGCCGCCTGGCCGAGGCCGTCGCCCAGGCGCTGGGTTTGCCCGATTTCACGTTCAGCTCCGCCGGTCTTGAACCGCATCCCATCGATCCGACCACCGCAGCGTTCATGGCCGGCAAGGGCTTCGATCTGTCCCACTCGCCGCCCAAGGCCATCTACCAGGTGCCGAACCTCGACCACTACCAGGTGATCGTGATCCTGGCGCCCGAGTCGAAGAAGGCGTTCCCGGAGCAGCCGCAGAAGGTCGTGTACCTGGACTGGAGCGTCGACGATCCATCCAAGGCCACGGGCACCCCCGAACAGATCCAGGCGGCCTACGAGCGGACGTACCAGTTCATCCAGCAGCACGTCCACGACCTGGTGCAGGCCATCCTGGGACGCAACCAGACCGAATCGAAATAATCATCCTCCGGAGAAACAGATCATGATGGGACAACCAGTTTCTGGCACCCGGCTCGACCACCTGACCCGGACGATCACAGCGGCCGCCCTGTTGGCCGCGATCGCCGTCCTGGCCGCCTGCGGCGGCGGCGCCGGCGGCCCGCAACCCCAGACCACCACCATCCAGAACAAGGGCTCCGACACCATGGTCAATGTGGCCCAGGCCTGGGCCGAGGCGTACAAGCGGGCGGCGCCGGCAGTGGATGTCGAGGTCTCGGGCGGCGGCTCCGGCGTCGGGATCGCGGCGCTCATCCGCGGCACCGTGGATATTGCCACCTCCAGCCGCAACATGAAGCCGGAGGAGATCGAGCAGGCCAGGCGGAACACCGGCCAGACGCCGAAGGAGATCATCGTCGGCTACGACGCCCTGGCCGTCTACGTGCACCGGAGCAATCCCCTCGAGGCCATCAGCACCGAGCAGCTGGCCGAGATCTTCGGCGAGGGAGGCGCCACGGTGAACTGGGCGCAGCTCGGTGTCGCGATACCCGGCGTCACCGACGACACCATCGTGCGGGTGAGCCGTCAGTCGAGTTCCGGCACCTACGAGTTCTTCCGCGACCACGTGCTGGGGAAACGCGATTTCAAGCTGGGCTCCCGCGATATGAACGGATCGAAGGAAGTGGTGGAGCTCATCGGCAGCACGCCAACCGCCATCGGCTACAGCGGCATGGGCTATGCCACCCCGGCGGTGAAGATGTTGCGCATCTCCGCTCAGACCGGCGGGGAGGCCTTCCCGCCCAGCGTCGAAAACACCCTGAACAAGACCTATCCGCTGGCGCGCTCGCTGCAGCTCTACACCCTGGGCGAGCCGCAAGGGGCGGTGAAAGCATACATCGACTGGATCCTCTCCGACGCCGGGCAGCAGATCCTCGCGGAGAGCGGCTACGTGCCGCTGCCGCCCGAGCAGCGTCACCCGTAGGGCCGGGACCGCGCCGCCGGCGGGCGTTCCCGGCCGCGGTTGCACCCGCGGCCCATCACCGGAGTCCAGCAGCGGAAACAGTCAGGCATCGCATATGGCACCCACATCCTCCACCGGCGCAGCCGCCCCGCCCCGCCCGATCCGCTCCCGCCGCGCGGTGTGGGGCGAGCGAGGCATCGAGCTTCTGATCTACGCCAGCGGCATGAGCGCCATCGTTTTCATCCTGGCCATCCTGTTCTTCATCTTCCGCGAGGCCGCGCCGGTGCTGTTCAGCGACCGGTTCTCGCTGACGCAGTTCCTCTTCAGCACCGAGTGGTACCCCACGTCGGTTTCCAACGTGCGCTACGGCACCCTGGCGCTGTCCGCTGGGACACTGGCCGTCACCGTGCTGGCCATGGTTCTGGCCGTCCCGTTCGGGGTCGGCGGCGCGGTCTTCCTGTCCCAGTTCTGCGGCCCGCGCCTGCGGGAGACGCTCAAGATCATCATCGAGCTGCTGGCGGCCATTCCGAGCGTGGTGTGGGGCTTCATCGGGCTGACGGTGATGAGCCGGCTGATCGTGACGTACACCGGCGCGCCGGTGGGCGTGAATGTGCTCAACGGCGGGATCATCCTCGCCCTGATGAGCGTGCCCATCATCGTCTCCATCGGCGAAGACGCCCTTAAGGCTGTGCCCGACTCCTACGTCGAGGCGGCGCTGGCCCTGGGCGCCACCCGCTGGCAGCTCGTGTTCCGAGTGCTGCTGCCGGCGGCGCGCCACGGGTTGCTGGCCGCGGTGCTGCTCGGGGTGGGTCGCGCCATCGGCGAGACCATGGCCGTGCTCATGGCCACCGGCCACGCCGTGCAGATCCCCCACGGCATCCTGGACTCGGTCCGGACACTGACCGCCAACATCGCCGCCGAGCTCGGCGAAGCGCCCGCCGGCTCGGAGCACTACCAAGTGCTGTTCCTGACCGGCGTGCTGCTCTTTATCATCACGATGCTCGTCAACCTGGCGGCCGACCTGATCATCCGGGGCGCCCGCGCGAGGAAGTAGCCGACCATGAACCCGCCGCCCGTCATCCCTGTTTCGGCCCGCTTCACCCGGACGCCGCTCGTCGTCCGGAAAGAGCGGCAGCAGGCCGCGGTGCGACTGGTGCTGCTGGCCATGGCCGTGCTGATGGTGCTGCCGCTACTGGCCATCATCAGCCACCTGATCGTCCAGGCCTGGCCGGCGCTGAGCTGGGAATTCCTCGTGGACGTCCCCCGGCGCGGCATGACCGAGGGCGGGATCTGGCCGGCGCTCGTGGGCACCGTCTACCTGGTGGTCCTCTCGCTGGCCGTCTCGGCGCCCATCGGCGTGCTGGCCGCCATCTACCTCAACGAATACGCCCGCGACAACTGGTGCACCCGCGCCATCAACCTGGCGGTGATTTCGCTGGCCGGCGTCCCCAGCATCGTCCATGCCCTGTTCGGCCTGGGGGCGTTCGTCTACGCGGCCCGTTTCGGTTACTCGATCCTGGCCGCCTCGCTCACCCTGGCCATCATGACCCTGCCGGTGATCATCGCCAGCACCCGCGAGGCGCTGGCCGCGGTGCCCACCGCGTTCCGCGAGGCGTGCTGGAACGTGGGCGCCACCCGCTGGCAGACCATCCGGGCCATCGTGTTGCCGAACTCGATCAGCGGCATCCTCACCGGCGTGATCCTGCAGGTGAGCCGCGCCGCCGGCGAAACGGCGCCGATCCTGTTCACGGGCGCGGTCTTCTTCAAGGCGGTACAGCGCGGCGACCTGTTCCCGTACCGCCTCACCGACCAGTGCATGGCACTGTCAATGCATCTGTACACGGTCTCCACCCAGGTGCCCAACGTGCGGGAGGCCATTCCCTGGGCCACCGCCGTGGTTCTCCTCGGGGCGGTGTTGGCCGTCAACGCCGCGGCCATCGCCCTGCGGGTGTGGCTGCGGAACCGGAAGCGATGGTGACGGTCATGGACGCACCCACGCCCAAGATCGCGGTCCAGGACCTGAGCCTCGCCTACGGCGGCACCGAAGTGATTCACGGCATCACCTTCGACGTCCGCCCCAACGAGATTCTCGGGATCATCGGCCCGGCCCGCTCCGGCAAGACCTCGCTGCTGCGCTGCCTGAACCGCACCATCGACTTCATCGCCGGCGCCCGGGTCACCGGCGCGATCCGGATCGACGGCACGGACATCCGCGCCGTCCGCGACGTCCACGCGCTGCGCCGCACCATCGGCATGGTGGCGCCGCTGCCGGTGGGCCTGCCGCTCTCCATCTATGACAACGTCGCCTTCGCGCCCCGCTGCGCCGGACTGAGCCGCCGCGCAGAGCTCGACCCGCTTGTGGAGCGCTGCCTTCGGCAGGCGGCGCTCTGGGACGAGGTCAAGGACCGGCTGGACAGCCTCGGCACCGCCCTCTCCGGCGGGCAGCAGCAGCGCCTCACCATCGCCCGGGCGCTGTCGCACCAGCCGGAGATCCTGTGCCTCGACGAGTTTTCGATCGCCATCGACCCCGTCACCACCATGCGCATCGAGGACGTGCTGCGGGAGCTGCGGCGCGAGATCACCATCATCCTTGTCACCAATCTAACCCATCAGGCCCGGCGGCTCACCGACCGGACCATGTTCCTGTGGAACGGCCGGATCATCGAGCTCGACCGCTCGGACGTCATCTTCTCCAACCAGCCGAGCCGGAAGGAGACCTTGGAGTACGTCAATGGCATATTCGGTTGATCCGCCGACATCCGACATCCCCGCCGCCGCTCCCGCCGCCCCCGAAACGGACGCCGGGGAGGGCATCTGGACAGACAAGCTGAACCTCTGGTACGGCTCCTTCCAGGCCCTGCAAAACGTCTCCGTTCACTTCCGCCGCGGCCTGATCACCGGCCTCATCGGCCCCAGCGGCTGCGGTAAGACCACCCTGCTCCGCTGCTTCAACCGGATCAACGAGCGGTACCCCAACGTGCGGACCGCCGGCGAGATCCGCATTCTGGGCAAGAACATCTACGATCCGGACGTCTCGCTGGTGGAACTGCGCAAGGCGGTGGGCATGGTGTTCCAGCGCCCCAATCCGCTGCCGCTGTCCGTCTACGAGAATGTCGTCTTCGGCCTGCGCACCCACGTGCCCCGGCGCGAGCTCACCCGCCGCCTCATGGACGAGGAGGTAGAGCGGGCGCTCACCGAGGTGGGGCTGTGGCATCTCCTCAAGGACCGGTTGGGCGTCCGGGCCACCACGCTCCAGCTGGAGCAGCAGCAGAAG
This sequence comes from Acidobacteriota bacterium, assembly GCA_012517875.1. Taxonomy (NCBI): domain Bacteria; kingdom Pseudomonadati; phylum Acidobacteriota; species Acidobacteriota bacterium. Next base: position 6,873 of record JAAYUB010000164.1, read on the forward strand.
CTGTGCATCGCCCGGCTGCTGCCCCTCAAGCCCGAGGTCATCCTGATGGACGAGCCGTGTTCAGCCCTGGATGTGGAGGGGACCCGGGCCATCGAGGAGCTGATGTTCCAACTCCGCGGCCGTTACACCATCGTCATCGTCACCTACAACATGGCCCAGGCGCGCCGCACCAGCGACGAGTGTCTGTTCATGTTGCTTGGCGAGGTGATGGAGCACGCCCGCACCACCGACCTCTTCCTGAATCCCCGCAATCCCAAGACCGCCGAATACATCGAGGGCCGCTACGGCTAACCCGCCGGACCGATACCGCCGCCTTTGAATCTGTGACCCCACCGGATCCCTCGAAGATTATAATATGGACAATGGGATCGGCGGGAGGCGCTATGGGTTATCACCGCGCACACACATTCTGCGGATTGATTCTCACCGTCGCCCTGACGGCGGTCGGCTTCGGCCAAACGGGCAAGCCACCCCGGCCGCCGGTGCAGCCCTGCACCATCGAGGGGACCATCAAGCTGGCCAACAACGCCCAGATGATCAACCGCGCCGAGGTGGAGTTGTACCGGGAAGAAGAGCTGGTGGGCATGCGTATCGCCGATGCCTATGGCAATTTCCGCTTCGAGAAGATGTACCCGGGGCGGTACCGGGTCGTGGTGCGACTGGCCGGCTTTCGGCAAGAGGAAGAGTCCGTGGAACTCATCGGCCAGGGTGGCTTCACCCGCCGCATCATGATCCAGCTTGAGCCCGAAAAGAATTTTCCGTTGATCCCGCAAACGCCCACCGTCTCCATCGCCCAACTGGCCATCCCGGAGAAGGCGGACAAGGAGTATCGCAAGGGGAAGGACTGCTTGCGCCAGCGCAAGTACCCCGACGCCATCAAGCACTTCACCCGGGCGATCCAGATCCACTCCGCCTTTTCGCAAGCGTTCAATGACCTGGGGCTGTGCTACCGCGCCACCGGCGATGAGGGTAAGGCCGAGAAGACGTTCCACGACTGCCTGGACGCCGACCCGGCCAACATGTATGGCCGGATGAATCTGGCCGACCTGTACGCCGCCACCGGGCGTCTCAGCCAGGCGGTGCAACTGTTGGAGGAGACCATCCTGCTTCATCCGAAAAAGGGCGAGCCGCACATGGCCCTGGGCATGCTCTATTTCGACTCCGGGAACCTGGCGGCGGCCGAAGCGTCTTGCCGCAAGGCGGAAGGGCTGGCCGGCACGAGCGCCGACGTGCACCTGTTGCTCGCCAAGATCTACCACCAGCAGGGGCGTCTCGACCTCATCGTCCCGGAGCTCGAGGCATACCTGCTCAAGGATCCGAACGGCGCCTACGCTGAACAGGTCCGCGCCAATCTGGCCAAGATCAAAAAACCCTGAGTCACGCTATAATCGAACGTCTCATTCCCGACCATAAGGAGCGTCGCATGCTGTTCCCCGTGTACCGTACCTTGGCTGTCCTGGCGCTGGTTGTCGGCGGGCTGTCCGCCCTCGCGTCCGGAGAAGAATCCAACCGGTGGTTCGATCTCTACGGCCGAGCCGATGTTTCCTTTACCCGCCCCACAACGAGATGGACATGAACATCCGCGGAGTCGTCACCGACGAGGGGGTGAACTGGATGGGTGATTACTACCTCCGCTACAGCCTGGAGGCGGAGGTGTACGCCGAGCCCCGTGGATTCAATCGCGTCTTCGTGTTCGCCAAGCCGTTCCTGGCGATGGGGCACAACCAGCCCCAACAGGACTACACCGCCTCCGCCGAAGTCCGGGGCCTGCGGCTCCAGTGGGGCGCCGGCGTGCACCTGACAGACTATCTGGACCTCATGCTCCAGACGCACAAGTGGTACATTTTCGGCGACGGTAAGGACGCCTGGACCGCCGAGGGCCCGGGTGGCCAGTGGACGGCCGTCACCCTGCGCTGCCGCTTCGACACCCGGCAGCGGCGTTGAGCCGGCGGCGATGCATGCGATCAGGGTGCTACCAGGGGATGCGATAGAACCGCCACCAGGTCATCCCGGACTCGCACTCCTGAAAAACTCCCGGGCTTGGGCCGGTTGACTGACCGCCCCGCTGTTCTTCTCATCAAATGGCGGCACTTCTGCGGTCGTTTCAAGTTTTTCAGAATTTTAGGCCGGATTGACCAATCATTTTCTAACCATTTTATGTATAATCTAAATGCAAATTCTGCATAAATGGAGACCCACATGGTGCAAGCGCGCCGGTTGACCGCGGCGGATCGGGAGATGTTCCGCCTGGTGGAGCGGGCGGTGTTCGCCAACCCGTTCAGCGCGGAACGAATCGAGGTGGATCGGGCTCTGGCCGGAACGTCCGCCGGCGCAGCCGGTGCCGACGTCGTGGAAAGCGGCATCGCGCGGGTGCACGCGCGTCTGGAGCGACTGGAAGCCACGGCACCCGTCCACCTGGACGACTTTGGCTCCGCCGACCGGCCGCTCGTCGAAGCCGCCCTTCTCTTCGACTTCTTCTACCGGCACCAGGAGCCATTCGACGACCACATCCGCCGTCAGCTCGCCTCGGGCGATGCGCCGCTGGCGGTTCCGTTCGCCCGGGCCGCCCTGGCAGAGCTCCAGCGCCGCGGGTTTTCCGCCGCCGACGCCGGCCGTTACCTGGCGCTCTGCTTTCAACTGCGCCGCGCCTTCTACTTCATCCACGAAGCGCTGCTGGGAGAAAGCCCGTGCATGGGCCGGTTGCGACGCGAGCTGTGGAACAACGTGTTCACCTGCGATCTGGGACTCTACGGCCGCTGGCTGTGGCAACGGATGGAGGACTTTTCCACCCTGCTGCTCGGCGAGACGGGCACCGGCAAGGGCACTGCCGCGGCGGCCATCGGCCGATCCGGCTTCATCCCGTTCGACCCGCGCCGCGGGGCGTTCGTCGAGAGCTTCACCCGGTCGTTCACGGCACTGAATCTCTCGCAGTTCGCCGAGGGGCTCATCGAGTCGGAATTGTTCGGGCACCGCAAGGGTGCGTTCACCGGCGCGGTGGAGGACCACCGGGGCGCCCTGGCAATCTGCAGCCCACATGGCGCGGTCTTCCTCGACGAGATCGGCGATGTGCCGGCCACCATTCAAATCAAGCTGCTCCAGGTGCTCCAGGAGCGAACGTTCACACCCGTGGGGAGCCACGCCCGCGAGCGGTTCGCCGGACGGATCATCGCCGCCACCAACCGCCCGCTGCCGGAGCTGCTGGCCGGCGACCGCTTCCGGGCTGATTTTTACTACCGTCTCTGCTCCGACACCATCGTGGTGCCGCCGCTCCGGCAGCGTCTGGCCGAGGAGCCGCAGGAGCTGGCGACGCTGGTGGCGGCCACCGTGGCGCGGCTGCTGGGCCAGCCCGCGCCCGAGCCTGTCGCGGTGGTCCTGGCAGCGATCCGCGAGAGCCCGGGCCCTGATTACGGCTGGCCCGGCAACGTCCGGGAACTGGAACAATGCGTGCGGCGCGTCCTGCTCAAGCGACGGTATGACGGTGTGCCGGCCGTGCCGGCCGGCGACGCCGCTCTACAGCTGGCTGCGGCCATGCGCGACGGCCGACTCTCCGCCCGGGAGCTGCTGGGCGGGTACGCCCGGCTCCTCCACGAGCGCCTCGGGTCGTACGGCGAGGTGGCCCGCCGCCTGGATCTCGACTGGCGGACGGTGAAGAAATATCTGGCGGATACTCCGGCGGCGGCGGTGCGGGGTGATGCGTAACGTCGAATCGCCGAGGCGCTGAGACGCGGAGAAGGAGTATCCGGAACAGGTCCAGGCCCGCTCGTGCTCTGCGTCTCAACGGCTCGGCCGCTCAATCAAACAGGGATTACCGAGTGCTCACTTTCTGTGCTTGAACGGGCGATCGACGCCGCCACGGCGGAGTTCCTGTTCCGGGATCTGCCCCGACATGATGAGTTCGGCCACGGGACCGCGGCCGACGTAGCGCGCCAGCGCCGGCGGCGGCGGCGGGTGCGTCTCGCCGCGCTTCGACAGACGGTCCTGGCGCGGCTGCTCCTCGCCGCCGGTGGTGCGGTCCCGGCGGGCGACCCGGCCGCCGGTTCTGTTCTGACCGCTGCGTTCCGACTGGCTCTGATGTTTCGACTGGCTCCCTTGGCCGGTTCGATCCCGTTGCCCGGCCTGGGCGCGGCGCTCCGCCTTGGCGCGGGCGCGGGCCCGGTCCTCGGACTTGCGGGCGCGGATGGCGGCGATGCGGTCGGCCAGCGGCACTTCGAACCGCCCCTGGGCCGGTTGCTGGTAATCGAACTCCGCCACCCGCTCGCGGTAGATCTTGCGGCCGATGCCGCGTTCGACATCGCGCAGGCCGTCCTCCTCATCGGGCGCCACCAGGGTGTAGGCGCAGCCGACGGCGTCGGCCCGGGCGGTGCGACCCACCCGATGGATGTAATCCTCGGCCGAGCCGGGCACGTCGAAGTTCACCACCAGGTCCAGCCCTGTCACGTCGAGCCCCCGGGCGGCGATGTCGGTGGCCACCAGAACCGGATAGCGACCGGTGCGAAAGCCCTTCATCGCCTCGTCCCGCTGGGATTGGCTGCGGCTGCCATGGATCCGGGCGACGCCGAAGCCCTGGTTGGCCAGGAAGTCCGCCAAGCGGTTCGCCCGATGCCGGGTACGGGTGAAGGCGAGTACCCGCCGGGGGGTTTCCCGCCGCAGGATTTCCGCCAGCAGGCGGGTTTTCAATTCGGTCGGAACCGCGTAGGCGCGGTGGGTGATGCCGCGGGCAGGCGCCGGCTGCGTCTCGATTTGGATCGTGACCGGATCACGGAGCATTCGCCGGGCCAGCTCCATGATGGTCACAGGCAGCGTGGCCGAAAACAGCATGGTCTGACGCTTGACGGGCAGACGGCCCAGGATCCGCCGGATATCGGGGATGAATCCCATGTCCAGCATGCGGTCCGCTTCGTCCAGGACCAGGCACTCCAGCCGATCCATCTTCGCATAGGCGTGCTGCAGATGGTCCAGCAGGCGGCCCGGCGTGGCCACCAGCACGTCAACGCCGGTGCGCAGCGCTTGCTCCTGCGGGCCAGCAGACACACCGCCGTACACGGCGGCACCCCGCAAGCCGGTGCCGGCCGCCAGGACGCGGAAGTGCTCGAGGATCTGCCCGGCGAGTTCCCGCGTGGGCGCCAGAATGAGGGCGCGCGGGCCGCCGGGTGGCCGGCCGGCCAGGCGGTTCAGAATGGGCAGGAGAAAGGCGGCGGTTTTGCCGCTGCCGGTGACGGCGGTGGCCATCAGGTCACGCCCCTCAAGCAGCACCGGGATCGCCCGGTGCTGGATGGGGGTGGGCCTGGCGTAGCCCATCTTCTGCACGGCGTGCAACAGGACCGGGGGCAAACCCAATCCGCTGAAGGAGACTTCCGCTCCAGTCACCGGATTGTCGGACTGGTGGGACGGGACGTTCATCGGGCCAGCCGCCGCGGCTTGCTCTGCACCGGCGGGGCGTTCGGAAACGGAGTTGGAAAAACGGGACATACTGCTCCTTGAATATAGCTCTGCAAGGCGCCACTGACGCACCTTTGGCAGACAGGGTCTCACGCCCTGATGTAGATCCGGCTGATTCAGGGGCTGAATAAACGGTAGGGTGCCGGTGGGCCGCCGCTTATCTCCGGGAGTATGGGAAATTCGGCGAACCAGGCTCCGTAGCAGGCAAACCGTCCGGGACTCCGGTAGCAAACAGGAGGTGACGATACCACGGGTGCAGAAGAATAGATACAACTATTTTCATATTTCGGATTATTGGTTATTGATGATTGCTGATTTGTTATCGGCTATTTGGGATCAAGCGGGGTAGTGCCGGGACCCACAACCGAAGTTCCGGGTTCGCTATTCGATGTCCGGTACGGGTAAGGGGTCATCGTTGGGAACGAGCATCGAGTCTCGATCACGATCACGAACACAAAACATGAGCGGGATTGGCCAGGAGAGCTCTGGGGTTTGAGAACCAGGACCTGGAACCCAGGTCCTAGATCCGATACCCGATGGCCGATGGCCGATGGCCGCATGGCGGGAACGAGCCTCTAGCCTCGAGCCTCAATGACGATTGCGAGCACGATTACTCAGTTAATCCCGCTGTTCTGTCAATTTTTGGCAGGATTTTCACCGCGCGATCGGCCGGGTCGCCCAACTCATCATTGGCCGGCACCATCCACCCATTCACGACGAAAATAGCCAGGCGCAGCCCCGCGCACGCGGGGCAGCGCCTGGCTATTCTCTTTGCAACTGGAAGGACTTGTCCGAAACCCGGCATCACGGCACGGAACTGGAGCGAACGATCATGCCCCTTTGGTTCCGGTTCCGCCGGGTTGGGATTACGATCACGATCACGATTGCGAGCACGATTACGAGCACGAGCACGATTACGAATTACGAACAGAGATCAGGCTATTCACCGATTCACCCAAACAAATACAGGGCCCCCGGAGGGGCCCTGCGACAGACGAGACGCGATCGTCAAATCAATTAATCAGCTGCGCCCAACCCGCTAGAATTCGAACCGGAGCGAGAAGCGCATGTTGAACGGCCGCTGGAAGGCGGTGAGCGGGGTGTCCGGGTTGTTGGCCGAGCCGGGCGACAGGTAATCGACGTTGAGCACCCCGGGGGCGTCTTCGTAGTCCTCGTTCACGGCGATCACCCGCTTGAAATTGGCCAGGTTGAAGATGTCAAGAGCGAAGTGCAACCGGTAGTTGTCGCCGAAGCTGATGGGGTAGCCGAAATGGACGTCGATGGCGTTGACCCACTCGGTGCGCCCCTCGGAGCCGCGCGGTGTGATGGGGATTTCGCCGGCGTTCTCGTAAGCCGGGTGGGCGTTGAGCCGGTTGATGGGCGCGCCGCTGGTGGAGCGGAATCCCAGGCCCATGGTGAGCTGGTTGGAGAAGGTGTACGAACCGTTGAAGTTCAGAATGTGGCGGCGGTCGGTGTTCAGGTAGCCGGGCACGTAGAGGTAGCCGTCGTACGCGTCGCTTCGAAAGTCGTAGAGCGAGGTGATGTTGGCGTCGTCCTGGCCGTTGTCGTTCCGGAACAGGCCTTCGTAGTTCCCCCACAGCTTGGACAGACGGTAGTTGGCCAGGAACTGGAAGCCTTGCGAAAAGCGCTTCTCCAAGGTCATTTCCAAGGCGTTGTAGGACCGCTTCGGATCGGCGAAACCGTCGCCGATGCCGTCGGAACCCACCTCGCCGGTATCGTTGATCACGAAGTCGCTGGTGTAGCTCGGATTGGCGATGACGTAGGTGTAATTCGTGTCATCCTCAAGATACTGGCCGATGGTCAAGGTGCCCGTGTCCTCGAGCATTCGGCCCACTTCGCGCCAGATGTAGCGCATGCCCAGGCTCAGGGTCGGATCGAGCTGGTGGTCGAAGCCGAGCACGAACTCGTTCTGATACATGGTCTTCGTGTCGGGCACGATGTAGGTGGGGTTGGCGCCGGTGCGGGTGATGGCCGGGTTGCCCGGGAGCTGATCGTTGATCACCTCGTCGGCCATGGGACGGCCCTCGGCGTCATAGGCGACGCTCCACCAGGCGTTGGTCACGCCGACCTCGGAGCTCAGGGCGCGGACAGCCATGTCGTTGGGGATCTTCTGGTAGAAGCGGCCCCAGTTGCCGAACACCTTGGTCTTGCCGTCGCCGAACACGTCGTAGATCAGGCCGATGCGCGGCGCCCAATTGCCGGTGAACTCGTAGACGATGGCCTCTTCGCCGCCGCCTCCCATCTCCTGGTAGTCGTAGCGGAGGCCCGCCTTGACGGTGATCCGGTCAGTGACCTTCCAGGCGTCCTGGACATAGAAAGAGTGGTAGGTGGTGGTGGTGGCCAGGTTCGGGTCATTGAAGTTGCCGCGGTACTGCTGGAGCAGGGCGTCGGCGTCGCTGATCACCCCGTCGCCGTTCCAGTCGTAGTTCTCTCCGGTGTCCGGGTCGGGATAGTAGCGGTAGCGGAAGAAGCCGCCGTAGGTTTCGCCGAACGGATTGGCCAGCATGGGGCCCGTGTAGCGGCGGACGGCGGTGTAGGTCACATCCTCATACATGTAGCCGAAGTCTAAGGTGTGGTCGCCGCCGGCGTTGAAGTTCACGGTGGTCTTCAGGTTGAATTGCCAGTTTTCGCCGTTGTTGTTCTCGAAGAAGCCGATGCCGCCCATGAGCTGCCGGCTGGGGTAGTTCACGTAGTCCCAGTACCCGATCCGGTCCACGTGGGTGATCTGTTCTTCGAACCGGTTGTAGGCGCGCCCCAGCGAGGCGGTCAGGAACCAGTTGTTGGTGAGCACACCGTTGTAGCGGCCGATGAAGTTGAAGGAACCGTAGTTCAGCTCGCTGTAGTTGTCGTCGCCTTCGGCGGTCATGTTGCGGTTGGGGCCGCCGTCGCGCCGCGACGGATCGGCGAACATGGAAAATTCGATGTTGTGGTTGCTGTGAGGAACAAAATTGCCTTTGGTCGACCAGCTGAAGATGGTGTCCTTCCGTTCGAAGAAGCCCTCGCCGGGATTGACCCACTGGCCCAGTCCTGCCGGTGCCATGGTCATGTGAGTGTTCCACTGGGGGTTGAACCCGGCGTAGAAGAAGAACCGGTCCTTCCACATGTAACCGCTCAAGTCTGCGCTGATGTCGAAGCTCTCGGTCCGCATGAACTCGGTGTGCTTCTCCTGACGGTAGATGTTCGGTTCCTTGCGGCGGGCCTCCCAGCCGGCAGGCTGCCCGTAGAAATACACGCCGCCGTGGAACTCGTTGGTGCCGCTCTTGGTGACGACGTTGATTACGCCGCCGGTGCTCTGGCCGTATTCGGCCTCGAAGCCGCCCTGCTTGACCTGGACTTCCTTCACGAAGTCAAAGGTCACACCAGAGCCGAGCGAGCCGTAGATGCTGGAGTAGGCGCCCACCGAGCCGTAGCCGGGATTGGTGATGTTCACACCGTCCACGATGTAGTTGTTTTCCAGGCCGGAGGATCCGCCGATGGATGGATTGTAGGAACCGAGCGCCCCGCTGTCGCTCACACCGGGCGCCATGCTGAACAGGGCGGTGAAGTTGCGCTGCACCGGGATGTTCAGGTAGAGGTTTTCCGACAGGTTGGCGCCGACGGTGGTGGTGGTGGTGTCCACCAGGGGCGCTTCACCGGTGACGGTGATCACCTGGTTGATCTCGCCCGGCTCCATGACCACATGGATCGTGGTGGTCTGGCCGAGGCGGACGGTGATGTCCTTCTGCTCGAAGGTCTTGAAGCTCTCAAGTTCCGCCTTCAGGGTGTAGAGGCCCGGGGTCAGGAAGGGGAACGAGTACTCGCCGCTGTCTCCAGAAACGGCTGTTTTGGTGCCGGTGGCCGAGGCCAGGCTCACGGTGACGCCGGGAATGACGCCGCCGGTGGAATCCTTGATGGTGCCTTCGATCCGGCCGGTGGTCTGGACCGCCTGGCCGATGGCCGCGGCGGCGAGCACCCCCCCGAGCAGTAGGCAGAGACACACTCGGGACAGGTTGAGACGCATAGGCAACCTCCATGTAAAGTTGAAATAGATATGAAGCTGGGTGATTGCGCGGCGGCCCCGGCGGCACACCGGGCACCGCCAAGGGTCGAAGAAAAGGGTCTTCCCCCGTATTGCGGCGCCTTTTCCCGACCGCGGACATTCAATTTAATGAACGGCCACAGCATGCTTCCCCCAGCAACCGGCGCATCCATCGGGTCTTGAGCAAAGTCCGGGATGCTACCTGTACTATGACGCGTGGGGCAACCTTTCTGAAAGCTGTTTGGGATCGGAAGTCGTGCGCCGGTGATGAGCGGGACCGATTCTGCGTCGAACCGCCCGGCGGATCCGGCAGCGGTTGGAGACTGTCGCCGGCAGAAATTCGTCGAGGCAAATAACTACCATCAATTCTTGCAATCGGGGTGCCAGACCGAACTCTCGCCTTTAACTTATTGATTTAAAAATCACTACAATCCACCATCTGACGGAGTTGTAAACGGGCAGCCGCCGGCCAATCCAATATTCTGCGCTCCGGTACATATTTTTGGATGCCTTTGGCCGCCATGAATCGGCGCTCGTCGAAACGGCTGTCCGGCTGACGTTTCCGGGGTGCGGTCAAACCCAGCCGGCGCCCGCTCCGTATACTGCCGGAGACTCGACAACATGTCGGTCACCGGAAGACTCTCCCAACACGAGGTACTCGCATGCGCCTGACCGCCCTATTTGTTCTGCTGACGGCGCTCGCCGCCGTCCCCTCCGCCCAGTCCGTGCCACCGCCGGCTCCGGCCGCCCCCGTCCCGGGACCGGCACCGTTTCTCCAGGTGTTCAAGGAGCGCCGGTCCGTCCGCAACTTCCGGCCGGACGCCGTCCCCCGGGAGCACCTCCTCCAGATCCTGGATATCGCCCGCACGGCCCCCACATCGGGCAACCAGCAGCCGTGGAAGTTCCTGATCATCCAGGACCGGTCCCGTCTCGACGCGTTGGCCGCGGCCACCGTTGAGGCCTACACCGCCCGCTACCAGGAGTCCAAGAAGCCCACGGCACAGGAGCTCGCCGCATTCCAGGACAAGTACCGGCAGGTCTGCGCCCGCTACCTCTCGGCGCCTGTCTTTATCATCGTGCTCACCGACTCGAAGTCGAAATACCCGGACTACAACAAGTGGGACGGGCCCATGGCGGCCGGCTACCTCATGGTCGCCGCGCGGGCGCTCGGCTACGGGACGGTGTTCTGCACCGACTCGTTCCCGTTCGACGTGGTGCAGCGCGTCTTCGACATTCCCGAACGCTACGAGGTGGTCTGTACCACCCCGCTGGGCGTGCCCGTGGAATGGCCCGCCGCGCCACCCAAGAAAGCGCTGGACGATTTGGTCGCCTGGGAGCGGCTGGCCGAGTGAGCTCCCGCACCCGGCTGACCCCATCCGCGGGGATCGCCGCCGCTGGAACCGTCGCGCCGTCTGCCATCGCTTTGCTATAATGCGATCCGGCGGGCTCACGGCAACATGCCGACCCGTACTCTCACCGGCCGGATCGTGGACGCTCACCGGTCCGGAGGAGACCCGTGACCGAATCTTCCCCACCTCCGGTTACCGGATGCTGCCGAGCGGCTGTCGTTCAGCACCCGCCGATATTCCTGAACATGGAGGCCAGCCTTGGGCGGGCCCTGGAACTCATCGGCGAGGCCGCCGCCGGCGGCGCCGCTCTCATCGTCTTCCCCGAGACCTGGCTCCCCGGCTATCCTGTCTGGATCGACTCAGCGCCCGGCGCCGCCATCTGGGGCCAGCCGGCGGCCCATGCCCTCTACCACACGCTGGCGGAAAACTCCATCACCATAGCCGGCCCCCACGTGGCCCGGCTGCAGGAGGCGGCCCGAAGCCGCGGCGTCCACGTGGTCATGGGCGCCCACGAACGCCGCGGCGGCACCTTGTACAACACCATCCTGTTCATCGACCCGGCCGGCGGTTGCCGGGTGCACCGGAAGCTGACCCCCACCTACGCCGAACGTCTGCTGTGGGGCCAGGGCGACGGCAGCACCCTGACGGTGGGCCCGGGGCCCATCGGGCCGCTGGGCGGACTCATCTGCTGGGAGCACTGGCTGCCGCTGGCACGCGCCGCCATGCACGCCCTGGGCGAGACGATCCACGTGGCCCAGTGGCCGTCGGTGCGGGAGCTGCATCAGCTCGCCAGCCGCCACTACGCCTTCGAGGGGCAGTGCTTCGTGTTGGCTGCCGGCACGGTGCTCACGCGGGGCGATGTGATCGCAGGCTACCGGTCGCTGGGTGCGCCGGACGCCGGCGCTCTGGCCCTGCTTGAATCCATCGATGGGGACGCCGCCACAGTGCTGCAGCCGGGCGGGAGCGCGGTGATCGCCCCGGACGCGTCGTATCTCGCCGGTCCGCTGTTCGACGAGCCGGGCATCTTGTACGCCGACCTCGACGCCGCGCGCATCGCCCGCGGCCACCTGCTCCTGGATACCGACGGCCACTACAGCCGCCCCGACGTCTTCCACCTCCGCGTGGACACCCGCCCGCGGGTCAACGCCACCTTCGGCGGCGATGATTCGTCCGCATCCTGATTCCGGTGACGGTCCCCGGCCGGCCGGCGCCCGCGTGCAGACAACCGTTGGATCTCCGCGGCGGCCCGCCCGGCTAAACGCCCGAATTGCGTACGGCGCGTCACTCCCTCCGAACCTGCTTTTCCGTTATAATGGATTGAATCAGACGCAGCACCGCCTGCTGGCAGCCCAGACCGAATGAGGAGTCCTGCATGACAGAACTTGTGTGGCACCTGGCGCGACAGGGGCAGCAGTTCGGCCCTTACACCTGGCCGCAAATACAGCTCATGGCCCGCGAGGGGTATATCCAGCCTGGCGATCTGCTGTGGGGGCCGTCGCTGCCGCAGTGGACGCCGGCGGGGCGGATTCAGGGACTGGCGCTGCCGTCTCCGGCTGCGCCGGCACCGCCGCGTCCAGCGGTTGGCGCCCCGGTCCCGCCGTCGGCGGCGCCTGCATACCCGCCTCCGGCTCCTCCACCCGCGCCCGTGCCGCCACGGATTCCGCCTCCGGCTGCGCCGGCGGCGCCCGCCCCCGCGGCCGGCTTCGCCCCCTCGCCGGCGGCGCCCAAGCGTTCCGGCCGATCCTGCCTCGTCATCGGGATCGTCCTGCTGGCACTGGCGCTCCTGGCCGGCGGCATCGCGGCGCTGATCTGGTGGGCGCCGTGGCAGGATGCTTCCGGAGGCGCCGGTGACCCCGGCCGCAACGACACCTGGACGGAGCCAGCGGCAGCCGACTTTCCGACAGCCTCCGTCGTGCCGGGCGACACCGCGCCGGAGAGCTCCGGTTCCGTTGAACTCGGCGCCGACCGCACCGGCGTGGCACTGGGCGACGGCACCGGCGTCAACTTCCCCGCCCTGCCGGGCGGGGACAGCCTCCGCCTCACCCTCGAGCGCCGCCCCAACGATGTCGCCCTCGACGTGGAGGGGCTCCAGACCACGGGGAGCCTGCGCGTGGTCACCGTCGACGCGGCGAACCTGGCGTCGCCGGACACGGCCGCCGCGTGCGCGCCCGTGATCACCATTCCGGCAAAGGAGGTGGGCGCCATCGCCCCCGGCAGCCTGCTGCTGGCCCGGCTGGGGGACATCCGCCTCGGCGACGAGATCCAGTCCGGGCGCCTGAATCTCCTGCCGCTGCGCCGGCAGCTCGACGGCCGCTACGCCGCCCGTGATCCGTTCTTCCCGCTGCTGCCGGTGTTCCAGTCGCCGCCTGCGGCTCGAACACCCGCCTCGACCCCGTCGCCGCTGCGGGCCATGCTGCGGCCGGCCGGCCGGCCGGGTCCGGCCCTGGCGCTGGGCCTCTTCATGCCCGACCTGATGGCCGCGCCGGCCGCGTCGCCCACCGCCCGGGCCAACGCCATCCAGTACGCCGTCGTCACCTACCAGCAGAGCATCAACTGGCGGCGGGAGCCCCAGCTCGTGCGGATGGCCCCCACCTGGGGCAAGCCGGAACGGCGCCAACCGCTGTCTCAGCTATCCAATCTCCAGCGGGAAATTGAGCTGGCCAAGCCGGTGCACAACGTCTTCGTCCTGGTCCACGGCCGCAACGAGATGGAGAAGTCGGGACTGGGCACGGCGCCCCAGATCGGCGCGCCTTGGTGGTACGGCTACAAGCGCGACGTCTGGACCCACCTGTACGAGATCTATCTCAAGGACCACAAGGAGCGCCTGAACAGCACCGTCTTCTTCGAGTTCATCTACCCGTCGTTCCGGCCCGTCTTCCAGGGCGACGGCCCCACCGCCGAGTACTTCGACCGGCTGGTGCGGGAGCAGCTCAAGAAGCAGCTTGACCTGAAGTATCCGTTCAATCTGTTCATTGTCGCCCACTCCATGGGCGGGATCGTCTCCCGCGCCGGCGTGCAGCGCTTCGACGGCGACCTCGACAGCAACTTCCGCCACCTGGCCACCTGGGGCACGCCGCACCTGGGCAGCCCGCTGGTCTCGCTCAACTACGCCATGACCCTGCCATACTACGTCCTCCACGTGGGAATGGAAAAGACGGCGGCCATCGAAACGATCGAGAAGGCGTTCCCCGCCACCCATCCGATCACCCGGGTGGAAATCGGTGCCGACTGGCGGCGGACGCTGTTCGACAAGATCCTGATCACCGACAACCCGGGCACCATGGACCTGCGCTGGACCCTGGGCATGCCCGGCTACACCTCGGAGCTGGCGCTGGACCGCATCGGCTTCACCTACGACCAGGCGTACATCGAGAAGCAGTTCGAGTCCATGGAAAAAGCCGCCCCGTACGTGAACCTGCGCTCCGGCTCGCACCTGTACAATCAGAACCTCCGCCAGCTCAACGAGCGCGACAAGTACGCCGGCTCCGACCGGTACATCTTCCTCTACGGCGTCACCGCCAAGGGCGTGAAGCTGAACCTGTCGGCCGACTGGGGGGACCTCTACTACCAGGTCACCACCCTGCCGAAGCAGACCGAGATCGGCTTCGGCGCCACCGCCCTCTGGGTGCTCGTGGACAATCCGGCCCAACAATACCGGGGCGCCGACCTGGGTGACGGGGACGGCGCCTCGACGGTGCTCAGCATGACCGGCCACGACCTGGCCGGGCAGGTGGTGAACCTGGGCGAAGCGGACCACGAGGAGTACTTCGGCGCCCCCGACACCCCGGGGCATTTCCAGTTGGGCGGCAAGGCCACCGCGACGGCGCGGCGGACGCTGGCCGAGCTGGGCTTCGGCTCGGACCCGCGCTGCGACCCGCCCGTCGCCCGCCTCGAGATCGCCCGGGAGGAAGACCTCGCGGAAGTCCTGCGCGGGGATCGCGACGGCTGGCTGGCCGTGCGCGGCCGCCTCGAGTGGCCCGGCGACCCGGCCGCCCACCGGCGGATCGATCCGAAAAAGGTGGAGGCGTTCGCCTTCCTCTCGGGCGCGCAGTCCCGCGAACCGGTGGAGGCGCGCGGGCTCACCGTCCGCTCCAGCGGCGAGTTCGAGGCGGAGCTATTCGTGAAGGACCTGCGCGACGCCGGGCTGGAACCCAAGGGGAGCCTGGCGGCCTGCGTGCGCCTTTTCTTCGGGGACGGCACCGCGCTGGAGTCGGAACCCGTCGCGCTCGCGGGGGACTCGGGGCTCCTCGGCCTTTGGGTGGGCACGGCGCTGGTGACCGAGATGAACCGCGACTTCATCCTGAACAAAAATCTGGAGGCGGCGACGGACGAAGTGTCCGCCGCCCGCGCCTCCATCATCCGCCACGCCAACAAAAACCGGCTGTACGGATTCGACTATTACAAGGTCAAAGAACCGCACAAACTGAATTTCATGTTCGAGCGCACCGACACCAATCCCGCCGAGGCGGCGTTGATGGAGGGGAAGTACTACGTCCAGTGCTCCTACTTCGACCTGCGGCTGCTGCCTCAGTTCTTCAAACCGTACAAAGACAACCGCGAAGGCGAGGTCGAGGTGGTCGTCGGCGCGGACTCGTTCTCCATCAGCCGGAAGGAGACACGCCAAGAACACGGGATAAACAACCGCTGGGAGTGGACGGCCAGCGGCAAGGTCACGGGCGACACCCTAAACGGCACGTTCAGCGTCAAGGAAAACGGAGTCCAAACCTTCAGCGGGACGTTCGAGGCGAAGAAACTGCAGTGAGCCGTTAGCTGGCGTGCGGCGGACAGACAGTCTGGAGTGCGGCGGCACGACGCCGCTCTGGATTATCGTAGGCTGCGTTTGATGAACGCGGCCGGACCGCGAGCGCAAACACCGTGTTCACCACCTGTTCGGTACGTCTTGCTGTCATTACGAACTGTGGCGCCACGCGACTCCGGTGACCAGCCGTAGTCCGCAGCAGAATCCCGCCGCGCGAGCAGCGAAGGAGTGTAGCCCGGACCGAAAGGTCCGGGTGCCCCGAGAACACGGACCGTCAGCCAGCTCCGCCGGAGCGGAGGGAAGGCACAGTCGAGAAAAACCGGGTTGTGCAAAAAAGGTTCTGCGGGGTTCCGCTCCTCTCTCCCAATCCACTTGATTCACCGACTCGCCGGTTCGCCGTATCACCGGTTTGTCGCGTCGCCGGTCAACCTTTTGACCCCGACGGCATCCTAATGACCGGCGGCGCCGCCGTTTCCCGGCTTGGAGCCAGGCGGCAAATCTGCGATAATGGCGGTCCGCCGATCCTCGGCCCGAGAGGCAGCATGAGACCGAACGCTATCCCATCCACCGATGCCGGCCGGCCCTTGATCCTGAGCCGGACACCGGGCGCGGCCTGGCGCGCCGCGCTGGCCACCGTCACCCTGCTGGCGCTTATCGGTGCCGGCGTCCCCGCCGTCGCCCAGAAGACAACGGACGATCCGGAGGCGGCGAAAAAGGAAGAACGAGCCATGCAGGAGCGATGGCGCCAGTGGATGGAGACGGAAGTCGCCTACATCATCACCGATGAGGAGAAGGCGCTTTTCAACAAGCTCTCCACCGATGAGGAGCGGGACCGGTTCGTGGAGGACTTCTGGCGGCGGCGCGATCCCGACCCGCGCACCGCCGAAAACGAATACAAGATCGAGTACTACCGCCGCATCGCCTACGCCAACGACCGTTACGCCTCCGGCATCCCCGGCTGGAAGTCGGACCGCGGCCGGGTCTACATCACCCTGGGTCCGCCCGACTCCATCGAGACCCACCCCGCCGGCAGCTACTACGCGGGCGGCCTCACCAGCCACGGCGGCAGCACCCTGACCTATCCGATGCAGGTCTGGACCTATCGCCGCATCCCGTGGATCGGCGACGATGTCCGGATCGAGTTCGTGGATAAAAGTTCCTCCGGTGCTTTCAAGCTCCTGAGCGGTCCGCTGGACCGCGCCGACACGCTCAACGCCATGACGACGCTGATGTCGGAGGAAATGTTGACCCGCTACGACGCCAGCGACCTCGTGTACCTGCCCATCGGCACCAACCGACCCCAGGACCAGCTCTTCGAGCGCTTCGAGCAGTACGCCGCGCTGCAGCACGCGCCCAAGATCCGTTTCGATGATTTGAAGCAACGGGTGTCGGCCCACGCCTACACCCAGTCATTCCCGCTGGCGGTGCAAGGCTATCCGCTCTGGATGCTGCCGGAGCGGGCGGTCGTGCCGCTGAGCGTCGAGGTCGAAAACCGGCACCTGCGCTACGATCAGAAGGGCGACAGCTACCAGGCCCGACTCAACGTCTACATCTTGATCGAGGCCCTCGACGGCCGCATTATGGCCGAGTTCGACGACGACACCGTCTCGGCTTACACGCCCAACGACTTCGACAGGCGGCTGACCGAGAAAACCGTCTACCAGCGGTTCGTCCTGCTGCCCGCCGGCCGGTACAAGCTGAGCCTGGCGGTCAAGGACACGGTGAGCGGCCAGATCACGGTGCGCGAGCAGAGCCTCCACATCCCCGCCCTTCCTGCCGGAGAGCTGGCACTGTCGGGCCTGATCCTGGCCCGCACCGTCCTGCCGGCCACCGCCAAGGATGATCCCGCCAATCCCTTCCTCATCGGCGCGTTCAAGGTGGTCCCCAACGTCGCGGCGACGTACCGCGCGGACGACCGGCTCGCCGTCTACGGCCAGATCTACCGGCCGGCGCGAGCCGAGGATTCACAGCGGCCCCAGCTCAGCGTCCGTTTTGAGATCCGGCAGGGGGATGCGGTGCGGCTCACGGTGGAGGACCCCGCCGGCCGCTCCATCAAGCTCGACGGCCCTGACCGGTACGTGTTCATGCGGGGCTTGCCCCTGGCCGAGCTGGCGCCCGGCCGGTACGAGTTGCGTGTCACCGTGGAGGACGCGGTGGGAGGCGGGACAGCTTCAACAACGAGCCGGTTCGTCAAGGAATGAGCCGGGCGGACAGCCGGTCTGGCGAGCGACGGCACAACGGTCTGGAGTTCGACGGCACAACGCCGCTCCGGCTGATCGTAGGTTGCGTTCGATGAACGCAACCGGACCACAAGCGCAAACACTGTGTTCACCACCGGCTCGGAACGTCTTGCCGTCATTCCGCGCCTCCGGTGAACATCCGCAGTCTGCAGCAGGATCCCGCCGCGCGAGCGGCAACGGAGTGTAGCTTGGACCGAAAGGCCCGGGTGCGCGGAGACTACAAGCGGTCAGCCGCTCCGCAGGAGCGGGAGAAGACGCCGCTCGAGGGATTCGGCAACCGGCGATTCATCGTTACACCAACCCGAACCCGGCGCCTGGAGCCCGCCGCCGCATGCGCGGCCGTCTCCGGCCGAATATTATCGAGGCCGCCCGGGCCTCTCGGCCCGGGCGACAAGTCGCGGCCGCCGCGGCCGGATCACGGCGCCATCCGACAAGGAATCCAGCCCGCGAGCGGATTTCTGCGCGCGTTCATCGAACGCGCGTTACGGGACTGCGACCGGCGCGCCCGGTGTCTGCGTGATGATCGATTTCGCAGCGCGGTCCCAGAGCACGAGCCGGGAGCGGCCCGCCGGGACGGGCACGTCGAGGCGGCTGCCGTCGACGGCCACCGTACGCACGGCGTCGGCAGACGACTCGTTCACGCAGATCACCAGCGCCACGGCTCCCGTGCGGAGGACCCGGGCGGTCATGGGGGCATCGGCCGGCTCGGCCGGCAGTCCGGCCGCCGCCAGCGCCCGTCCGTAGAGCGCCGCCACGGGCGCCTCCTCGCGCGCCAGCTCCAGCGGCAGCGGCTCGTGCCAGACCGCCGCTCCGCCTTCGCGGCGGGGTGAGCGCGCGGCCCGGAACCACTCCCCCTTCGTCTCGTCGAAGGTGGCCCAGCCGCCGTCGAGCGGCTCCCGCAGCGCCACGGGCCGACCCGGGTCCACGAGCTCGAGCGCCGCCAGCGCAGCCGGCACGCGGCCGTATGGATCGCCCGTCACCGCTCCCGTCACCAGCACCCGGGCGCCGGCCGCGGCCGCAGCCTGCAGACCTGCCGCCGCCGCCTCGCTCATGAGCTCGGGAACGGGCGCCATCACCAGGCGGGCGCCTGCGAGTCGCGCCGGCGAGAGGGTCAGGTCGGCCAGCGCCGTGGGCACCACTCCGAACCGGTCCGCCAGCACCCGCATGGCGCGGCGGGTGGCCGCCGCCGGCTGGGTCCGCCCCGAGAACATCCGGGCGTGGGGCAGCACGAGCACCACCGGATCGGGCTCCCAGTCGTCGAGCCGCGGCGCCGCGGCGGCGAAGAAGGCGGCGAACTCGCGCAGCACGCGCAGTTCCGGCTTGGTCGTGCCGTCGGGGCGGACCAGGCCGATCACCGCCTCGTTGTCCAGCGGCTGGTAGGGATTGATATTCCACGCCCACTGCACCGCGCCGGCGGCGCGGCCGGCGAAGGCCAGCGCGTACTTGCGCTCCAGCAGCCGGGCCGCAGCCTCGGGGCTGTGCCACGAAAAGCCGTCGGCGTCCTCCAGGCGCATCAGCCCCGTCTCCTGGACGAGACAGGGCTTTTCCGGCACCTTGGACACCACGGCGTCCCACAGCAGATCGTCGTTGCTCCACCAGGTGTGGACAGCTGTATAGTCCACCGCCTCCCAGTGGAACTGAGGTGAAGGGCTCAAGCCGGCGCCCGCCTCGTCCTGACCCAAGGTGACCAGGACGTCGCCGCCGGCGGCCCGGAGCACGGCGCGGAGCCGCGCCGCCCAGCCGGCCACCACTTCCTGGGTGAAGAGCCGGAAGTCGAAGCCCTTGGCGGGGGTCCGCTCCTCGCGCACCATGGCCGGCGCCAGGGCGGCCGCCGCGGGCA
>JAAYUB010000165.1 GCA_012517875.1 Acidobacteriota bacterium
GCGCTGGCCGCGGCGGCGGTCGTCGGCGCGTGGTTCCTGTGGCTCCGGCCACCCCCGCGGCCCGCCGGCGGACCGCTCACCCTGTTCGTCCTCCCCATCCAGAGTTCCGGCGACGACGGCAGCCGGCAGCTGGCGGGGGTGGTGACCGGCGAGTTGATCTCCGCGCTGAACCGCTCGCCCGACCTGCGGGTGCTGTCGCTGCCCGAGGGGCGCCGCTTCGAATCCTCCGCCCGGCAGGCGGAGCTGTTCCGTGAGCAGGGCGTCCAGTTCGTGATCGACGGAACGCTGCTCCAGACGGGCGACCGGATCATCGCCACGGTCAAGATGACCGATGCCGCGGACGGCAGCGTCCGCTGGTCGGAGACCCTCCAGGGCGACATCAACGCCATCTATGACATTCCCGCGCGGATCGCCGTGGGCGCCGCCCGGGCCGCCGGCATCTACGTCGAGGCGGCCAAGCTCCCCTTCCCCGGCCGCGAGGCGTTCGACGCCTACACCCGCGGCAGCCTGCTCCTCGGGGCGTATGACCCGGACCAGTTGGAGCCGGCCATCGCCAGCCTGCGGCGGTGCATCGAGATCGCGCCCGATTTCATTCCGGCCTATGAGCGGACGGTGTTCGCCTACCTGCAGTACCGCAACCTGGGCCTGGATTATGATCCGGTTTATTTGGACGAGGCGGCGCGCTTCATCGAGCTGGGTCAGCGCCACAACGCCTCCTCCGCCGAGCTGCTCAACGCCCGGCTGGCCTATCACCTCTACACCTATGACATCAGCGCGGCCGGCGACGACGGCGTGTCGGCGGGAGGCGCTGGACGGGACATGGTGCTCCATGGATGGGCCCATCTGTTCCATGGGCGCACCGCCGCCTCGCTCGAAGCCTACCGCCAGGCCCGCGTCCGCGCCACCCTCGACGGCCGGCCCCTGCTGAACCAGGTGGTGGGGGGCACCATGTTGGGGGACACGGCGCTCGTCGAGGACGCCTACCACAAACTGCCCGACGTGTACACATCCGGACTGACGCGGAACATCATCGAAGGCTGGTGGCGCATGTCCCACCGCGACACCGCCGGTGCGGTCCGCGTGCTGGAAGAGGGGTTCAACCGATACCGCTTCCACCTGCTCATCCTGTGCGCCGCCGAGGCCGCCTACGCCGGCGGCGACCCGGCGACAGCCGCCCGCCACCTGGACGTCTGGCTGGCGAAAAACCCATACGCGATGGAGGGGCACTGGTTGCGCGCCCTGGCCCGGCGGCGCCTGGGCGACGCCAGCGGCGCGGCGGCCGCCGCCCGGGAGGGGGCCCGTCACGCCGCCGGGCTGTCGGAGCACTATTCCCGCAACCTGCTGCTGAAGCTGTACCGGATCTATTTCCAGGTACTCGCCGGGGAGTTCAAAGGGACGGCGGCGGACCTGCCGTCGCTGGACGCCGCGCGGTCCGACACCAACAGCCGCTACCTCCACGCGGTCATCCGCGCCCGGCTGGGCGACCGCACCGCCCTGGGCGGCGCGCCCGTACCGTACAATCCCACCTACTGGCTCAACCAGTTTTCCCGCGACGAGCTGGCCGAACTCAATCGGTGAAACGGTGAGTCGGTGAAGCGAGAGACGGATCAACCATCAATCATCAACTGATCCAGAACCTGCGAACCTAAAACTTGCGAACCTGTGAACGTTTCAACGTTAAAACGTTCAAACCTTCCAACGGCTCGATCACGATTACGAATTACGATTACGAGTACGAAATCCGATGTCCGATGTCCGTCGGACGAGAACGAGCCTCGAGCATCGATTACTCAGTTACTCCCGATTTTTTGCCAATTTTTAGCAGGATTTTCTCCGCGCGCTCGGCCGGGTCGCCCAACTCATCATTAGCCGGCACCGTCCACCCATTCACGACGAAAATAGCCGGGCGCAGCCCCGCGCACGCGGGGCAGCGCCTGGAAGGCCAACTGGTTGACGCGCCGCGCCCCGGGTACGGGGCGCGAAGAAAGGATGTCGGCGGACTCCACACTTCCCCGCGCCCCTGTTCAGGGGCGCGCCATGTAAAACTATTCGACTGTCCAGGCGCTGCCCGGCTTCGCCGGGCTGCGCCTGGCTATTGTCTTTGAAACTGGAAGGGCTTGCCGAAGACCCGGCATTACGGAACAGAGATGGAGTGAACGATCATGCGCCCTTGGTTCCGGTTACGCCGGGTTGGGATTACGATTACGAATCACGCGCACGAACTTTCAACCCTCAACTCTCATCTATGAGAAGAGCGCTCCCGTCAAGACAAAACACACCCTTCCCCTGGAGAGGGGCGCATTCTGTCTGGACGTGGTGATTGCTTCCGGAGTCACAGACTATATTGCTCCTGTCTACCAATCTGGA
>JAAYUB010000166.1 GCA_012517875.1 Acidobacteriota bacterium
GGTGAATGGGTGAATGGGGAGACGGTTTACGGTCAGGGTTCAGAACAAAAAAAGCCTCTGTGTCCTCTGTGGACTCTGCGCCTCGGCGGTGATGTCCGGAAAGGTTGATGGTTGATGGTTGATGGTTGATCGTTGAGGGATTCTCGGTTCGGGTTCAGAACAAAAAAAGACTCTGAATCCTCTGTGCACTCAGTGGTGATGTCCGGGACGGTTGAGGGTTGAGGTGCGATACCGATACCGATCCCGACTCCGACTCCGCTTACGAAACACGAGCACGAAATCCAATGTCCGAAGTCCGAGGACCGGAATCGAGACTCAGATCGGCAGGCACCATGGAACGATGGGCACGCGGGAGGTACCGCGAGCGGGAGCAAGCGGCGGGAAAGCCCTCCCCGCGAAAATCGCGGAATCTGCGACACCATTCCATCGTCCGCGGCGGTTGCCCCGCGGAATCCAGAGCGGCGTCATGCCGCCGCACTCCACAGCGCGGACCGCGGACGGCCCGCGCCATCGAAAGCGCGCCTCCCGGGGATCGGCCGCCCCCGTCGACGGACGCCGACGGAGTGGTGCGGCGCCCGGGGTGAGGCGCAGCGTGGCCCCCCTCGCGCCGCTCGCTCCCGCTCGCGGTACCTCCGCTGGTGCCCGCCGTGCGATGGTGCCATGCGAGATCGGTGAATGGGTGAGTCGGTGAATCGGTGAATAGGGGGACGGGAGATGGGAGATTGGAGATGGGAGATGGGAGACGGGGGACGGCTTGCGATCAGGAGTCAGAACATAGAAAACCTCTGTGTCCGCTGTGGACTCAGTGGTGATGGTCGGGACGGTTGAAAATTCGGATGCAAATTCCGAATTTTCAATATAAAATGATGCCATGATCCAACGATCCAAGTATCTCAACGCCCTCCAGGTCGCTCTGGACCGGTCACCGGTGACAGCCCTGATCGGCCCGCGGCAGAGCGGCAAGACCACCCTGGCCCGAATGGTCAGCGAGAACCGGCCGGTGACCTTTTTCGACCTCGAATCACCCACCGACCGGCAGCGGTTGCAGAATCCCGAACTGGCCCTCGGGCCGCTCGACGGATGGATCGTCCTCGATGAGATCCAGGAGCTGCCCGGACTGTTCGCCGTTCTTCGAGTGCTGGCGGACCGCCCGGCGAACCGGGCCCGTTTCCTGATCCTGGGCAGCGTCGCGCCGGAACTGATCCGGCAGGCGGCCGAGACGCTGGCCGGACGGGTGGAGTTCGTCGAGCTCGCCGGATTCGACCTGGCCGAGGTGGGCGGCGAGGCGGCGGACGCCCTGTGGAGCCGGGGCGGCTATCCCCGGTCGTTCCTGGCCCGATCCGAAGCGGACAGCCTGGCGTGGCGGGAGGGATTCGTCCGGACGTTCCTGGAGCGGGACGTGCCCCGGCTGGGCATCGCCCTGCCGCCGGTGGCGATGCGGCGCTTCTGGACCATGCTGGCCCACTACCACGGACAGCTTTGGAACGCGTCGGAACTGGCCCGCTCCATGGGTTTGTCGGACAAGACGGTCCGGTCGTACCTCGACATCCTGGCCGGCACGTTCATGATCCGCCAGCTGCTCCCCTGGCATGCCAACCTGGCCAAGCGCCAGGTGAAGGCGCCCAAGGTCTATTTCCGGGACTCGGGCCTGCTGCACGCGCTGCTGACGATCCCCGACCGGCATGCCCTGCTGGGCCATCCGAAGCTGGGCGCGTCATGGGAGGGATTCGCCCTGGAGCAGGTGCTCCGGGTCGTGCCCGGCGCCGCCGCCTTCTTCTGGGCCACGCACGCCGGCGCGGAGCTGGATCTGCTGCTGATGCACGGGGGGCGGCGGTTCGGCTTCGAATTCAAGTTTGCCGAAGCGCCTGTCGCGACGCGGTCCATGCGCGTGGCGCGGGCCGACCTGGAACTGGCCCATCTCTGGATCGTGCATCCCGGCCGCCACGCCTTTCCCGTGGAGGAGGGAATCTCCGCGCTCCCCCTGGCCCACGTGCTGAACCTGGCGGAGATGCTGGGCGAGATCTGACCAGCCGGGCGGGCCGGCGCACCGCGGGTGGGTGAGGCGCGCGAAGGCGCGGGGAGAGTGAACAGTGAACAGCGAACAGTAAATAGTAAACGGTAAACAGTAAGAAGAAGATGAGAGAAGCGGTCGGCGGGGTGCCGGCCGTTTTCAATTGTAAGAGTTTGAAAGTTGGAAGGTTTGAAGGTTAGAACGTTCGCAGGTTCGAATCAAGAGTTCAAAGGTTCCAGGTTCGCAGGTTCACAGGTTCACAGGTTCGCAGGTTCGGGGGCGAGTGAGGTTGAGGGTTAAGAGTTGAGGGTTGCGAGAGGAATCGGTAGAATGGGCGGAAAACCGGAGATCACAGGATCCAGGAGACGTTTGAAGGTTTGAAAGTTGAAAGGTTGGAATGTTGGGATTGGGGAACGTTATAACCTTATCAAGAAAACGTTTGAAGGTTTGAAAGTTGAAAGGTTGGAATGTTGGGATTGGGGAACGTTTAAACCTTCAAACCTTTAAACATTCAAACAGTTCCGAACACGATGACGATGACGAGCACGAACATTCGGGACCGGGGCGAGCCCCTAGCCTCGAGTCTCGATCACGATTACGAATTACGAGCACGAAATCCGATTTCCGATGTCCGAAGTCCGAATCCCATGGGGAGGGAACAGACGATGGCACAGATGAAACGTGTGGGTGTATCGGTGAAGGCACGGGCGGTGGACTGGACGGTGGTGCTGGCGGGGATACCCGACCTGCCCCTGGGCGACGCGGCGCTGCCGACGGAGCTGGCGGCGGCCCGTCCGTCGGGCGTCTGGCCCATCGACGCCGGCGCCGCGGCGGCCGCGTTCGGGGCCGGGGGCGAGGTGCGGATCGAGGCGTTCAACGCCGTCGACGACGTGGATGAGGACGGCGTGCTGGGCGCACCCGCCGGAGCGCCGGCCGCGCCCGGTGAGGCGGCGCCGGCGCCGCAACTTTTGCTATCCGGCGACGCGGCCTGGCTCAAGTACCGCGTCGCCGCGCGGCCGCTGGCGCGAGGCGCAGCCCGGGGGCTGGAGCTGGCGGCCGGGCCCGAAACGGTGCTGGCCGACTACCGCGGCCACGGCCGGGAGGAAAACGCGCGGGTGGCGGTGCGGGCGGATCTGGCGGCGCCGCGACTGGCGATACGGGCCGGCGACGTGTTGGCCATGGGGCCCCGCGACGCGCTTGCTTGGCGGGTGCGGGGGGAGCTGGCGCTGCGCCTCACCGTGGGGTGGGCGGACCTGTGGCGCGCGGCTCTGGGCGCCGTGGCCCGGCTCCTGCCACCCGAGCGGCTGCTCGCGGCGGAGGCGGCCGCGGGCGCGGCGGCGGATTTCGGCGTGGCGCTCCGGGACGACTTCCAGGTGGTCTTCACCCGGCCGGAGCCGGGGCGGGTGCGCGTGGCGGTCCGGAAGGCCGAGGCGCGGGAGGGGGTGGCGGGCGCGTCCCTGGGCCTGCGGGTGGCCCTCGACGGCGGGGCGGACCTGGCGGCGGCGGCCGAAAGCGCCTGGGCGGCCGTGTGCGGCGGAC
>JAAYUB010000167.1 GCA_012517875.1 Acidobacteriota bacterium
AAAGAGACCGGAGTTCGAGCGGCCGCCTTCCGCGCTGATCATACCAATCCGAACGCCCTCGTGCCAAGGAGATCATGCGCCCGATTTTTCATCATGCTGAAAAATCTTTTTGACTTCTAACGGAGTATCTTTGTGGTGAATACAGTTCAAGAGGTGTGATCTATGGACGCCGTGCGACTGCTGGAGGAGCTGATCCGGATCGATTCGGCCAATCCGTTCGTCTGCCACGAGGTGGATCCCGACGACCCCGCCACCTGGAAGCTGGCGGGGAACGAGACCCGCATCACCGCGTACCTGGAGGGTCGGCTCCGTGAGGCGGGCTTCGCCGTACGGCGACAACCGGCGCACGCAGGGCCCGACGGCACGGTGTACCACAACCTCCTGGCCGAGAAGGGACGGGGCCCCGCGTCGATCCTGTTCTACGGCCATATGGACACGGTGACGGCCAGGCCCTGGCTGAGCCGCGAGCAAGCCCTCACGCCGGTGCAGAGCAGCCGCCGCATCGACGGCAGGGATCGCGAGATCATGACCGGTCTGGGCGCCAACGACATGAAGGCGGGGCTGGCCGCGGCGCTCGAGGCGCTGGCGCCGCTGGAGCCCGACGGCTGGCGCATCAAGCTGGCGTTCGGCGTGGACGAGGAATACTATTCCACGGGCGGCTACGTCCTGTCGCGCAGCGACTTTCTCGACGACGTCCGCGCCGTGGTCGTCCCCGAGACGGGCGACGGCCCCAACACCCGCCACGGCACCGGCACCATCACCCTGGGCCGGCTGGGGCGCTGCGAGTGCGTCATCGATGTCGCCGGCACCGGCGGGCACGGCGCCCAGGCGCACGACCCGGCGCTCGTGAGCGCCGCCGCTGAGACGGTGAAGATCGCCGCGCGGCTGGAGCGGCTCCGTGCCGAGTACCGGGAGCGGTTCACCTTCTGCGCCGAGCCGATGCCCGCGGCGGACGCCACCGGCGAAATCGCCGGCAGCACCTTTGTGAGCCGCGTCGAGGCCGGCGACGGGTCGCTCTCCATCCCGTCGGCGGGGCGGATCCTGGTGAGCTTCCAGCTCACGCCCGGCGTCACCGTGGCCAGCCGCTTCAAGCTCCTCGATGACCTGGTGGCGGCGATGTACGCCTCCGGCGAGCTGGCGCGCGTCAAGGTGTCCGGCGAATTCCGGCCCGTGCGGGTGTCGCTGCGCAAACGCCCCACCCCCTTCAACGAGGCCTTCTGCACCCCGGCGGACCACCCGTTCACGCGGCATATGCGCGGCATCGTGGACGAGACGGTGGGCTTCCGGGCGTTCAACATGGGCTGGTCCAATGCCGACGAGAACCTCTTCGCCATGGCCCGGCCGGAGCTGCCCATCCTGAACTTGTCGCCGCTCGGGCGCGACTGCCACAAGGCGGACGAATGGGTGGAGCTGGCCAGCATCCACGAACTCGTTTGCATCCTGCACGCCGCCGCCGCCCGGTTCGGGGAGTATCTCAAGGTGAGCGGGTGAATCAGCCAATCGGCTCGCGAAGGCGCCAAGCCGCCATGCGGATTCTGTTGTCCATGCATGGGCGAGTAAGGTAGAAGCGGACCCGCCGTGCCGGTGGCGGGACGGAAGAGCGTGAAATGAGCGCGGAAACCTTCGGCTGCAAACGGTGCTGGCCGCCGTGGGCGTCGGCGGCCCGGGAGGCGTTTCTGGCGCTGCCCGTGGAGGCCGAGCTGTGGACGAGCCCCGCTTCGCCGTCGCCATCCGCGCGGGTGCGGCCTGCGCTTCGTCAGCGTGTTCACGGAGCGCATCGACTGGGCGGACGGCGAGGATCCCCAGGACTGGACGGTGCTCCCCATCACAGCGGCGGGGCTCGCGGCGCTCGCCGCGACAGGCGCCGCCATCGAACCGGCCCTGATCACCCTGGCGCCCCGCCGGCGCTCGCTGCGCCGCGAGTTCCCGAAGGGAAGGCGGCCGAGGGTGCATTGGGATAGCGGGATCTCCATCGGCCCGCACGACTGAGGGGGCGCTGCGCCGGGGTGGCGAACCGGCGAGCCGGCGCCCAGTCGGGGGACCTGCCCCAATCGTCATTACTCAACTATCCGCACAGCGATTGGGAGCGAGCCCCGAGACTCGAGATCCGCACCCCGGGGCTCGCCCGGCTCAGGCCTGCCGCCGGAAGACCTCGTCCCAATCCAGCCGGGCGGTCAGCTGCATGGTCGCGAACAGGGTGGCGACGCAGAGCGCGCTGATCACCAGGCCGGTGTACCCCTCGAAGAAGAACGTGTAGGAGAAGCCCACCTGGTACACGAGCTGGGAGACGCCCACCTCCACCAGGGCGAACCGCACACCCGCCACGAGGCGCATGTAGGTGAACACCAGCAGCACGGAAACGGCGGCGCAGACGGCGAACGCCGCGTGGATGTCCACGTGATCCACCAGGTACGCCAGCAGCAGGTGAAAGCTGAAGAATGCCGCGGCGATGAAGAAGTAGTGCATGGGGTGCAGGTTGATCCCGCGCCGCGTGGTGAGCACCAGCACCAGGAAGAAGAACAGGAACAGCGACACCGGCGCCGCGGCGGTGACGGCGGCCACCCACGGCCCCGGATTCAGGCGGTGGGGCAGGCCGATGCCCACGCGGTCGTCGGTGAAGATGTTGGTGAAGCGCCAGGCCAGGCGCCAGCCGCCGTCGCGACGCTCCTTGGCAGCGGGCGAGATGCCGCCGGCGGGAAAATCGAAGCCGTCGAAGTCGGTGTCCATGGTCAGGGTGAAATCCCGGACCTGTGCGACCTTCTCGCCGAAGCGGTACCACCACTCGTCGAGGCCCTGGGAGTCATAGGCCACCTCCAGCCGGGCCTCGTCGCCCGGCGCCACCCGCGTGCGGACCCGGATCTTGCCGTCGGTCACGGGCACCTCGGTCACGGGCCGGCCGGCCACGGCCAGGCGGAAGTTGTCGAGCCGGGCGTCACCGGCGGGGAAGGGGAAGGTGATCCACACGTCGTGCGCCTCGGCGGAGGTGTTGCGGAAGCGGTAGGCCGCCTCGAACTGCACCCGGTAGGTGGCGTACCAGAGGAGGCCCTTGCGGCGGTGGTCCACCTCGAGGCGCACCTTGATGTCGCTCCCGACCAGGGGGAGGACGTGGCTC
The DNA here is from genome assembly GCA_012517875.1 of Acidobacteriota bacterium. Taxonomy (NCBI): domain Bacteria; kingdom Pseudomonadati; phylum Acidobacteriota; species Acidobacteriota bacterium. The sequence continues at coordinate 3,113 of JAAYUB010000167.1, forward strand.
ACTGCGTCCTCCTTGTGTTCCACGACCGGCTGCTTGTCCCGCCACACGGTCACTTCGCGGAGTACGCGCTCGGTGTAGCCGGCTTCCGGGGCCGGCTGGGTCTGGGGAGAGCCCCAGAGCTGACCCACGGCGTGGCGGAGCTTGTCCTGCTGACTCTCGGTCCGGTATACGATGGTGCCGCTCAGCGCCAGCCAGGCGACGGCGGTGGCGACAAAGATCAGTCCGATGGCCAGGATGCGAAAGACGGGACGCATGGTCACCTCCGGTGGAAATGTGGGCGGTCACGGGTCCCGCCGGCGCCCATCATCGCGGCCGCGTGTGAAGACAGAATGAAGTCGCGGCGAAATCGGGGGGAATTCGGGACGGCCAGATTCACCACAGAGAACGCGGCGGACATAAAGGGATTGCTCGGCTTCCATTGATCATTTTTCATCGGTCATTTTGGGAGATGAAAGGGTGAATCGGCGAATCGGAGTGTAGGAGACAGTTTCAGATCCGGGCTAAAACAAAAAAATTATGTGTCCTCTGTGCCGTTGAGGTGAAGATTGACTATCCGATGTCCACGCTATGGGGACGAGCCCCGAGCCCCGAACCCCGATGTCCGTGTTACGGGAACGAGTCTCGAGCCTCGATTACGATCATGATTCCGAATTACGAGTACGAGTACGAGTACGAGAGAGGGAGACGGTTAGCGCTTGAAGAGAAAGTGCAGGAGCGGGATCAGCCAGCCAAGGATGAACGCGGCGCCAAGGTTCATCCGTACGATCACCGGCAGGTCGCGCATGCGGCGGTAGTGTGCGTAGAGGTTCATGGCGACGGCCAGCACCAGACTCACCAGCATCCCGTAGATCCAGACGGCGTGAAAACCGAACAGGCGGAAGAACAGGATGGAGTAGGCCAGGCTGAACAGGGGCCCCGCCAGCGCGGTGGCCAGCACCAGCGTCAGGAGGACCGTCATGGTCTGGGCCAGCCGGCTGGGCGGGTCGTCAATCCGGCGGGAGGTTTTCAGGAACCCCCAACTCATCAGAACGCCCAGCAGGAAGCCGGTGGGCAGCCCGACGATGAGCAGCAGCAGCAACTGGCTCAAGATCGCTTTGATCACGGATGATGGACCTCGTTCCGAATTATATTTAAAAACATGCTATCATGCCACGAAAATGAGCGGACGGAGCCGAATCATGAACAAGCGGCCCGGACGGGCTGAACCGGCGGCAGTCGAGGAGCGCTGGTGCGAATTGTCCTGTCCGTGGGCCGAGTTCCCGGACGACGTAACTGTGGACGGCTCCCTGTCGTGCCGGACGTTTCGCGCGCTCTATTGTCGGCAACTGGGGCGCCTGGTGCCCCAGAACGCCCGCTGCGCCGCCCGTCGGGCGGCGCCGGACGCGGCGCCGCCGACAGAACGCAACTGACCCGCCCGCGGGCCGTTCCCGCCCTTGCGGGCGGGGTTGGGCAGCGCCGCCGGCGGTCCGGGCGGGGATGCGCCGCCGGGGGACGAAAGTGCTTGACACCTAGGGGGGCTTTTGCTATAGTGCCGACTCTTTCGTGCACCGGACTCCAGGTGTGGATCCGGGTAATTCGTTCAAGGAGTTGACTGTGCCGACGATCAATCAGCTCGTCCGCAAGAGCAGAGCGCAGGTCCGGAACAAGACCAAGGCGCCTGCTTTGCAGCGTTGTCCGCAGCGCCGGGGCGTGTGCACCCGTGTGTACACCACCACGCCGAAGAAGCCCAATTCCGCCTTGCGCAAGGTGGCCCGCGTCCGCCTGACCAACGGGATCGAGATCACCACCTACATCCCCGGCGAAGGCCACAGCCTTCAGGAACACAATATTGTGCTGATCCGCGGCGGCCGCGTCAAGGATCTGCCGGGCGTGCGGTACCACATCGTCCGCGGCACGCTGGACTGCGGCGGCGTCGACAAGCGGGCCAACTCCCGCTCCAAGTACGGCACCAAGCGGCCCAAGAAATAACCACAGGAACGGAGTACGAGGATGCCGAGAAGAAGAGAAGTCGCCAAGCGCGCCACCCCGCCGGATCCGATCTATAACAGCGAGCTCGTGACCAAATTCATCAACTGCATGATGGAGAAGGGCAAGAAGACCACCGCCGAGGGCAGCTTTTATGCGGCGATGGACATCATCTCCAAGAAGGCCAAGGACGATCCCCTGAAGATCTTCAAGCGGGCCGTCCAGAACAGCAAGCCCCAGGTGGAAGTCAAGACCCGCCGCGTGGGCGGCGCCAACTACCAGGTCCCCGTCGAGGTGAGCCCCACCCGGCAGCAGTCGCTGGCCATCCGCTGGCTCATCGGCTACTCCCGACAGCGCGGCGAAAAGACTATGAAGGAGCGTCTGGCCAACGAGCTGATCGACGCCTTTAACGAGCGCGGCGCCACCATCAAGAAGAAGGAAGACACCCATAAGATGGCCGAAGCCAACAAGGCGTTCGCCCACTTCCGCTGGTAATCCGCCGCTTTTTCCGCATGCAATGAGCGATCGAGCAGTCCGGCCGTCCGGACTGCATCTGTTTATCCCCCCAGCCGCGTCGCCCGGAGCGCGAGGCCCGAGCCGAAACGGGATCCCGGCCGGCCGGCTGCCGTGACACAGGAGTAATGCCGTGGCGCGCCAAACCCCTCTGGAAAAAACCCGCAACATCGGGATCATGGCCCACATCGACGCCGGTAAAACCACCACCACCGAGCGCATCCTCTTCTACACCGGGATCACCCATCGCCTCGGCGAGGTGCACGAAGGGACCGCGACCATGGACTGGATGGTCCAGGAGCAAGAGCGCGGCATCACCATCACCTCGGCCGCCACCACCTGCTTCTGGCAGGACCACCGGATCAACATCATCGACACGCCGGGCCACGTCGATTTCACCGCCGAGGTGGAGCGTTCGCTCCGTGTGCTGGACGGCGCCGTGGCCGTGTTCTGCGCCGTGGGCGGGGTGGAGCCGCAGTCCGAGACCGTCTGGCGCCAAGCCGACCGGTACAACGTGCCGCGCATCGCCTTCGTCAACAAGATGGACCGGCCCGGCGCCGATTTCATCAACTGCATGGCCATGATGCGGGCCCGCCTCGACACCGCCCCGCTGGCCGTCCAGCTGCCGCTGGGGGCCGAGGACGCCTTCCGCGGGGTGATCGACCTCGTGCGCATGAAGGCCTACATCTACGACGACGAGACGAAAGGCGCCCACTACCATGAAACCGACATCCCGGCGGAGCAACTGACCGAGGCGGAGAGCTTCCGTGAACGGCTGCTGGAGACGGCCGTCGAGATGGACGACGCGGTGCTGGGCAAGTATCTCGAGGGCGTCCCCGTCACCGAGGCGGAGCTCAAGACCTGCATCCGGAAGGGCACCGTGGCGCTCCGCTTCACCCCCGTGCTCTGCGGCGCGTCCTTCAAGAACAAGGGCATCCAGCCGCTGCTCGACGCCGTGGTGGACTACCTGCCGTCGCCCCTAGACGTGCCGCCGGTGGAGGGCCAGGACGAGCGGGGCGGGACGGTGGCGCGTCCCTGCGACGACGACGCGCCGTTCGCCGCGCTGGTGTTCAAGATCATGACCGACCCGTACGTCGGCTCCCTCGCCTTCATGCGGGTGTACAGCGGCCGGCTCGCCAACGGCACCACCGTCTACAACTCCACCCGGGGGGCCAACGAGCGGATCGGCCGGCTCCTCAAGATGCACGCCAACAAGCGCGAGGAGATCCCCGAGATCTGGGCCGGCGACATCGCCGCCGCGGTGGGTCTGAAGAAGGTGAGCACCGGCGACACCATCTGCGACCGGGACGCCCCGGTCCTGCTGGAGGCGATCGATTTCCCGGCGCCGGTCATCAGCGTGGCCATCGAGCCGAAGACCCAGGCCGACATCGACAAGATGAGCGGCGCGCTCGGCAAGCTCATGGCCGAAGACCCCACCTTCCGCGTGAAGGTGGACGACGAGACCGGCCAGACCATCATCTCCGGCATGGGCGAGCTGCACCTCGAGATCATCGTCGATCGCCTCATGCGCGAGTTCGGCGTCGAGGCGCGGGTGGGCCGCCCCCAGGTCGCCTACCGCGAGACCGTCACCAAGGCGGTCGAGGCGGAGGGCCGCTTCGTGCGCCAGACGGGCGGGCACGGCCAGTTCGGCGTGGTCAAGCTGAAGGTCGAGCCGCAGCCGGCCGGCGGCGGTTTCGAGTTTGTCAACGGCATCTTCGGCGGCACGGTGCCGCGGGAGTACATCCCCGCGGTGGAAAAGGGCATCCGCGAGGCCATGGAGAACGGTGTGCTGGCGGGCTACGAAATGGTGGATGTCAAAGTCACCCTCTATGACGGTGCCTATCACGAGGTGGATTCGTCCGAGATGGCCTTCAAGATCGCCGGTTCCATGGGCTTCAAGGAAGGGGCGCGCCGGGCCGCGCCGGTGCTGCTGGAGCCGGTGATGAAAGTGGAGGTGGTCACCCCCGAGGAGTACATGGGCGACGTGATCGGCAACATCAACGCCCGCCGCGGCCGCATCACCCACATGGAGCACCGCGGGAGCACCCAGGTGGTCACCGCCATGGTGCCGCTGGCCGAGATGTTCGGCTACGCCACCGACCTGCGCTCCCTGACCCAGGGACGCGCCACCTACACCATGCACTTCAACCAGTACGAGCCGGTGCCCGCCCAGCTTGCCGAGAAGATCGTCGGCGGCGGGAAGTAGGGGGAAGTGAGAAGATAGGTGATAGGGGAAGACGTCTCTCAGACTCGTAATTCGGGCTCGTAATCGCAACTCGTACTCGTACTCGTACTCGTTATCATAATCGAGGCTCGAGACTCGAGGCTCGTTCTCGAAACGCGGACATCGGACTTCGGGCAGTTCATCTTCACCACAGAGGCACAGAGGACACAGAGTTTGTTTATGATTTGCCTGGATCTGAAACTCTTACTAACACTCCGATCCACCGATTCACCCATTCCCCCTTTGAATTGATCAATGACAAATGACCAGTGAAAGATGATCGATGAAAAACGAATGATGCTTTTGTGTCCTTTGTGCCAATGTGGTGTCCCCTCACCGCGATTCCGCCGCCCCGACCTTGCCATCCATCCGGCCGTAGCGTATAGTGGCCGTGTTCCGAAATCCACGATCCGCAGCGCACACCGAGGACGGCCGCGATGAAACTGATCATCCAGATCCCCTGTTTCAACGAGGAGCAAACGCTGGCCGCAACCGTCAGCGACCTGCCCCGGACGGTGGCCGGCTTCGACGCCGTCGAATACCTGGTGGTGGACGACGGCTCCACCGACGGCACGGTGGCGGCCGCCCGCGCCTGCGGCGTCCACCACGTGGTGAGCCTGCCCCGCAACCGCGGCCTCGCATTCGCCTTCGCCGCCGGTCTCGACGCCGCCCTCAGGCGCGGAGCCGACGCCGTGGTCAACACCGACGGCGACAACCAGTATCGCGGCGAGTACGTGGCGCCCCTCGTGGCGCCGATCCTGGAGGGGCGCGCCGACATGGTCATCGGCACCCGGCCCATCGGCGAGATCGCCGACTTCTCGCCGCTGAAGAGGCTCCTCCAGCGGCTCGGCTCGGCCACGGTAAGCCTGCTGGCCGGGGTGCGCGTGCCCGACGCGGCGAGCGGCTTCCGCGCCTTCTCGCGGGAGGCGGCCAAGCGGCTGTTCGTCACCAGCCGGTTTTCGTACACCCTCGAGACCATCATCCAGGCGCCAGCCAAGGAGTTGGCCATCGCCTGCGTGCCCATCCGCACCAACCCGGCCACGCGCCCGTCGCGGCTGTTCCGCTCCACCGCCACTTTTCTTCTGCGGAGCGCCGGCACCATCGGACGCGTGTTCGTGGTCTATCGGCCGTTCGCGTTTTTCAGCACGCTGGGCGCGCTGCTCTTCACGCCCGGCGTGGCCCTGGGGGCGCGGTTCATCTATTTCTTCGCCATGGGGGAGGGGAGGGGGCACATCCAATCCCTGATCCTGGCCGCGGTGCTCCTGCTGGGGGGCTTCCAGCTGTTTCTCACCGGCCTGCTGGCTCATCTGTCCGCCACCAACCGGCGGCTGGCGGAGGAACTGCTGGTCCGCGTCCGCTCGCTGGAGCTGGAAAAAGTCAGGAGTGAGGAGTGAGGAGTTCGGAAGGTCGTAATCGTGATCGTAATCGAACCGTTTGAAGGTTTGAAAGTTGGAATGTTCGCAGGTTAACAAGTTCCCAAGTTCACAGGTTCGCGGATGGTTGATCGATGTCGGACATCGGATCTCGGGATTCGGGGCTCGCGGTTCGTCTCCCGTCCGCCGTTTCCCGATTCACCCATCTACCAATTCACCCATTCACCTATTAAATCTGGTTTTCCGCTGCAATGACCAATGATAAATGATCGATGACAAATGACCCTTGCCAACCGTACCGTCTTTCCTTGCCGCGGTTTCCCGCCGGCCGCGGCCCGTCCCCCCTGATTTGCCCAGAGTAGATATGGCCGGATACTCCGGAGTGAGAACGAGTCCCAAGCCTCGAGCTCCGTGCCCCTTACCCAAACCCCAAACCCCAAACCCCAAACCCCAAACCCCAAACCCCCAACCCTGAGCCCTTAACCCTGAGCCTCTAGCCTCTAGCCTCGCCCCTTCCGGCTCTTCGCGTGGGGATGGGCCTGCTGGTACACTTTGATCAGATGCTCGATGGAAAGGTGGGTGTACTTCTGGGTGGTGGACAGGCTGGCGTGGCCCAGCAGCTCCTGGATCACCCGCAGGTCGGCGCCGGCGTTCAGCAGGTGCGTGGCGAACGTGTGGCGCAGAGTGTGGGGGCTGATCTTGAGCCGGACGGCCACGCGATGGATGTAGCTGTTCAGGATCCGCCGCACCGAGCGGTCCGTCAGGCGCCCGCCCCACAGGTTGAGGAAGGCGGCCTGCCCTTCGCGGCCTTCGGCCGGCGCGGCGGCCAGGATGAGCTGGCGCTCGGGCCACCACGCCGCCAGGGCGTGCGCTGCGGCCTCACCGAACGGCACCAGCCGCTCCTTCTTCCCCTTGCCGCGCACGCGGATCATCTCCTCGGCGGAGTGGATGTCTTCCGTGTTGAGCCCCACCAGCTCGCTGACGCGCATCCCTGTGGCGTACAGCAGTTCCAGCAGGGCCCGGTCGCGCCGGCCCTTGCGGGTGGCCGGGTCGGGCGCCTCCACCAGCGCCTGCACCTGGTCCAGCTCCAGGTGCACCGGGATCCGCCGCGGGGTGCGGGGCATGCTCACCGACAGGGCCGGGTTCCTGACCAGCACGCCGATCCGCACCAGGTGCTTGAAGAAAGACCGCAGCGTCGACACCTTGCGGCAGATGGTGGTCTTGGCCAGGTTCTTCTGGTACAGGAAACCGAGATACTCGCGGATGGACAAGGGATCGATCGCCTCGACCGCCGGCTCCACGGCGTGGCCGCGGCTGTCGGTCCGGGTGAAGAAGGCGGCGAACTGGCGGAGGTCCGCCTCGTAATTGCGCGCCGTGTGGACGGACATGTTTCGCTCGAACTTCAGGTGCTCGAGGAAGAGGTCGATCAACTCCGGCAGCTTGTGGCCCACGGTGTGCTCCCTTGATCCTGCCATTATATGATGGAACGGGCGAAACGGCGAGCCGGCGTGGCTCAGGCGGTCCGCCTGAGGAATCGAACCGGCGAGCCGACGGGGGAGCTTCACCACAGTGACGCAGAAGGTGCGGAGGGATCCATTTGTCATTGATCATCAGACAGTATTCAGCGGCCTTTTTGTGTTGTTGGTGATCGCTGAATTGTTGTGGGCTATTCAAGTCAAGATGGGGCGTACTGGAATGACAGGCGATCTCCGAAGTCCCAAGTCCGACATCCGAAGTCCGATATCCACAAACCTGTGAACTTGGAATTTGTTGAACCTGCAAACATTCCAGCGTTCAGACATTTAAACGGTACGATTACGATCACGATTGCGATCGCGGGCACGAACCCTCAACTCTCATCTATGAGAAGAGCGCTCCCGTCAAGACAAAACACACCCTTCCCCTGGAGAGGGGCGCATTCTGTCTGGACGTGGTGATTGCTTCCGGAGTCACAGACTATATTGCTCCTGTCTACCAATCTGGA
>JAAYUB010000168.1 GCA_012517875.1 Acidobacteriota bacterium
CCGCGCGTGGCGCACCTGGCCCAGCGCGCCCGGCACGTCTACTTGAAAACCCTATCCCTGCGCGACACGCTGACGGCCTTTCTCAGGGACTTCGGCTCGCGCGCCGGTCTGGACGTCCTGCGGCTGTTCCTGGTGGGCGAGAACACCGGCATCAAGCCGGTGTTCGCCGGCTGGGACCGAGTGGCCCCGGAGGATCCGGAGCCGGTTCACGAGGTTTTCCGCAGGCTCATGCAGGACGATCCGCAGGCGGCGGTGGTGGGCGACGGTCCGATCCGCCTGCCCGACGAACTGAGCGGCTGCTTCCTTCGCCTCGAGGCCGGCCGCTACCGGTTCTATTTTCTGGGGGCGGCCGCCGCGCGCTCCGGGCGATCCGACACGGGACTCCTGCTCCATGCCTGCCTCCGCCAGCTGGCGATGCTGCTCGATGAGACGGCGCCGCTCCTGCCGCGGATCGAGGGTGTCCTCCAGCAGAAGGAGACCACCCAACTCCTGCTCCGGGTCATGGCGCTCGGCGAACTGGAACAGTTCCGGCGGGACTTGCCCGCCCTGTTGCAGGATTTTCTGCACGTGGAGAGCGTAGCCTACTACTTCTACCAGCCGGACACCCAGCGGTTGTGCCGGCACGCTTTCGCCGGCTCGTTCGGCGAGATGCTGCCCGACCGGGAAACGTGCAACCTGGACACCTACACCTGGCTCACCCGCTGCGCCAAGTCCGGCCACACCCTGCTCAAGACCGACCTGTCGGCCGGCGAGCGCACGCAGGTCACCGACAACGGCCTGTTCGCCTCGGTACTGTATTATCCCGTGGACACGGGCGAGGCGGCGCGCGACGTCATCCTGGTCGCCGACACCCGCCGCGACCGCGTGACGTTCCAGCACGTCCAGCGGCTGAACCAGATCCAGCCCTTCCTCACCCAGGCCATCCACAACAACCGCCTCTATTCCGGGATCCAGCGCCATCTCTACGTCGATTTCGACACCAACCTGCCCAACCGGCGCGGCTTCGAGGAGGCGCTGCAGGCCTGCTTGGAGCGGTCCAAGCGGGTGGGCGACAGCTTCACCGTGATCATGGCCAGCCTGGACCGGCCGGACCGGATCAACCTGCGGCCCCACGGCGATTCGCCCCGGGCCTTCCTGCTGAAGATCTGCGCGTTCTTCCAGAAGCAGCTCCCGCCGCAGGCCACGCTGGCCTACTCGGGAGAATTCAAATTTCTGTGCCTGCTCCCCCGCTACGAGATGGAGCCGTCGCTGGAGCTGGCCCGCCGGCTCTGTCTGCAGGCGCGGGAGACGCTGCGCGACGCCGAGAACCGGCCCACCTTCTCGCTGGGCATCTCCTGCTTCCCCATCAACGGGATGAGCCTGGACGACCTGATCCTGTCGGCGGAGCAGGCGATGACCATGAGCCGCTTCCAGGGCGGCGACACCGCCTCGTTGATGGGGAGCCAGCTCATCAAGAAACTGGCGTTGAACGTCTTCTCGCAGTTCATGGGGCAGGGGACGCTGCGGACCGGGCCGGAGGTGGTGGACGGCGTGCTGCAGAAGATCACCGATCGGCGGGAGGTGGACGAGAGCCTCACCACGGTGGAGATGATCAATTCCCTGGCCGAGGCCATCGATGCCAAGGACCACTACACGAGCAACCACACCCTGGAGACGTCCATCCTGGCGGTGGCCCTGGGCCGGCTGATGGTGCTGGATGACGAGTCGCTGGAGCGGCTCCGCATCGCCGCCAAGCTGCACGACATCGGCAAGATCGGCGTGCCGGAGCACATCCTGCTCAAGCAAGGGAAACTCACGGCGGACGAGGAGCAGGTCATGCGCCGCCACGCCGAGATCGGCGCCCGGATTCTGCGGCCCATCAGCAGCCTGCGCCACATTGCCGTGATCGTGGAACACCACCACGAACGCTGGGACGGTTCCGGCTACCCGCACGGGCTCCGGGGGGAAGAGATCCCCATCGAGTCCCGCATCCTGGCCGTCATCGACGCCTACCACGCCATGATCAGCCACCGCACCTACCGCGAGGGCCAGACCCTGGAGTTCGCCCTGGGCGAAATCCGCCGCGGCGCCGGGAGCCAGTTCGACCCGCGGGTCACCGAGCTGTTCAACCAGATGATGGCGGAGCGCCGCGAACTGGGCGCGATGGCCCCCTTCGCCGACTGGCCGCTGCGGCCTGACCAGCCGCCCATGTAAGCCCCCCTCTTTCGGATCCGCGATGCCGGAGACGATCCGGCCGAGTTCAGGCCCGGGCGCCCGACAGGGTGTTCCGGTCGTAGCCCCAGCCCCGGCACGAGGGCACGTCGATGAGGACGAAGCCGCTGTCGGCGGCGGCCCGAAGCTCCAGGGCCGCCTCCGGATCGATCCGGCCCTGGTCGCCGGGTCCGAAGCGGATCCCGTTGGCCGCGACGCAGCCGGCCGTCACGTAGATGAATACCCGGCGGTCTTCGCCCGCCGGCAGGCCGACGGCGCGACCGGCCGACAGATCGCAGCGGTAGATCGTGGCGTCGGTGTGGAAGGTGACGGCTCCGGGGTGGCC
>JAAYUB010000169.1 GCA_012517875.1 Acidobacteriota bacterium
CGCGCGCCGCGCCCCCCACGCCTCGAGCTCCGAGTAGTTGCCGTGGAACAGCTCGGCCGTGCCGGCCCCGATCCGAATGATCTTCTGGATGATCCGGTCCAGGAAGTAGCGGTCGTGGGTGATGACCACCAGCGTGCCCGGGTAGTCCTCAAGCGCCTCCTCGAGCTGCTCGCGGGCGGGGATGTCCAGGTGATTGGTGGGCTCGTCCAGCACGAGCACGTTGTGCCGGCCGTAGATCAGGCGCGCCAGCAGCAGGCGGTTCTTCTCGCCGCCGCTGAGCACCGCCAGCGGCTTGAACACGTCGTCATCGTGGAAGCCGAAGCGGGCAAGGAACGTGCGCAGGTCGCCCTCGGGCGCCAGCGGGTCCAGCAGCTGGATCTCCTGGATGGGCGAGCCGGTGAGCGACTCCATTTTCTGGTCGAAGTAGCCCACCGAGATGTTGCGGCCCCAGGCGAAGCTCCCGCCGGCGGGGGCGAGCCGGCCGAGGATCGTGCGGAAGAAGGTGGTCTTGCCGGTGCCGTTCTCGCCGATGATGCCGATGCGCTCGCCGGCGAGCACCGTCATCTCGAACGGAAACCGGACCAGCGGCGCGCCGTAGCCGACGGCCAGGTGGTCCAACACCAGCACCGTTTCGGAGCTGCGGCTCACGCCGGAGAGGTCCAGGTGGATCCGGCGCGTGTCCACGGTGGGCCGCTCGACGACCTCGAGCTTGGCCAGCATCTTGCGGCGGCTCTGGGCCTGCCGGGTTTTCTGGCCGTAAATGTTGCGCCGGATGAAATCCTCGGTCTTGTCGATGAACTCCTGCTGGCGCTGGTACTCGCGGCGCTGCTGCTCCAGCTGCTTGTGGCGGTCGCGTTGGAAGCGGGTGTAGTTGCCCGGCCAGCTCGTGATCCGGCGGTTGGCGATCTCCCACACCTGGTTCACCACGCGATCGAGGAAGTAACGGTCGTGGGAGACCACGATGAAACCGCGGTCCCACCCCTGCAGGTACTCCTCCAGCCAGCGGATGGCCGGCAGGTCCAGGTGGTTGGTGGGCTCGTCCAGAAGCATGAGATCGGGCTTCTGCAGGAGGAGCTGGGCCAGACCGAGACGGTTGAGCTGGCCGCCGGACAGGCGCGCGCACGGCATGTCCAGATCGGCGTCGCCGAAGCCGAGGCCGTGGAGCACGGCCACCGCGCGGGCGCGGAAGGCGTAGCCGTCGCCCCGCTCGTAACTGTCCTTGGCCGCGCCGTAACGGGCCATGAGCTCCGGCAGCTCGTCCGGCGCGGCATGGGTGAGCGCCTCTTCCAGCCGGCGGATCTCCGCCTCCAGCTCCATCAGCGGGCGGAACACCGCCAGCGCCACGTCGCGGACGCTGCCGCCGCCGTCCACCCGCACCTCCTGGGCCAGGCGGCCGATGCGCAGGCGCGACCGGCGTTCCACCCGCCCCTCGTCGGGGACGGTCTCGCCGGCGATGATGGCCAGGAGCTGGCTCTTGCCCGAGCCGTTGGGACCCACCAGCCCGACGCGGTCGCCGTCGTTGAGCTGGAGGTTGACCCCGGCGAAGAGGTCCACCTCGGGAAAGTAGCGCCCGATGTTCTCCAGTTTGACCAGCATGGACGGGGGACGGCCTCCCTACTCCGACACGTCGAGGCGCATCAGGGCGTCGTTGAGCCAGCGGACTTCCTCGCGCAGCTTTCCCTCGGCGTAGTAGCGGAGCACCGCGTCGGTGCCCGAGGCGCGGAGCTGCCACCAGAGGCCGTCGAATTCGATCAGCGTTCCGTCGCCGGCCCAGTACGCATCCTGGACCGGGGGGAACACGAATCCCGCCGGCCCGCGCTCCTGCAGGATCCGGGTGACGGCGCCGGGGTTGAGCTCGCCCCGACCGAGGCGTTCCGCCAGGGAGCGGAAGAAGCGCACCGCCCGGTCCTTCGTCCGGTTCCCTTCGGCCATCGCCGTCTCGCGGGCGGCGCCGGCCAGCGACTCGTCGAACAGGGTCACGTCCTGGCGTTCGTAGAAGCGGTGGCGGATGTCGTACCGCTCCAGCACCTCCAGGTAGTAGCGGGCGAAGCTGGAGCCGTCCAGATGCAGCCGGGCGGCGAGCGCCATGGCGGTGACGCCCACCTGGAAGGCGTCCTTTTCTTTCAGCGCCAGCATGGACCGCGCCCCGCTCCGGCTGTGCAGCATCTCGGAGCCGCCCAGGACGGCGCCGCCGCTCTCCTCGGCCATGAGCAGGATCCGCGTGCCCGCGGGGAACGTGTGCCGGCGCCCGCGCGAGTCGGTGAGCGCCAGCTCCGCCGCGCCGGCCAGCTCCTGCTCCTCCAGGCGGGCGCAGGCGTTGCCGAAGTGCTTGAAGCCCACCGGCGTGAAGAATGTGGGCACGCGGAACCGCGCCGCCAGCTCCGCCAGCGAGCGGCTGGTGGGGTAGGTCTCCATGAGGAGCCAGGGGCGCCGGTCCAGCAGACCCTGCCGCCGGGCGCTTTCCAGCCGGAACGCCAATAGCATGAGGTAAATCTGATTGGGCTTGAAGTAGACGATGCTCCGGGCGGCGTCGCCGGCCTCCACTTCCAGGCCGTTGGCCTGAGCCCGGGCGGCGGTGGCCGGGTCGGCGACGGTGACCATGTTGAAGCGGTCGCCGTCCGGGTCCCAGATGAACACGACGCCGGCGCGTCCGCCGAGGAGGATCGGCTGGGCGCCGATGTTTTTGTAGATTTGCCACTTGCCCGGGTCCACCCCGTGGTTGACGCCGTCCACCACGCCGATGCCGTGATAGGTGGGGCTCTCGGCGAAGTGGAGGTACTCCACGATGCCGCCGGGTCCGGTGGGAATACCGAGCAGATCGAAGATCTGCCGCGATGTGCGCCCCATGGACCCGCCCTGGGTGGAGACGGCCACCCGGAAACCGGCGGCGCCGGCGACGGTCACCGCCGCCAGCGCCTCGCGGTCCACGATGGTCTGGAGGTAGCGGGTGTACGGCGCCATCACGTCGAAGTCGCGCCGGATCAGGGGCGAGAGCGAGGGGGCCAGCTTGATCACGTAGCGCCCGTCGCGCCGCACGGCGGCGACGATGTCGCGCACGCCCTGCTCGATGGCGGCCGCGGCGTCCAGCAGCTGCATGCCGCGCCCGTCCATGGGCTTGCGACCGCCCTTGAAGCTCTGGGAGTGGCTGGCGGTGAAGTTTTCGCCGCCGGCCAGCTCCTCGTAGAACACGCCGAACGAGGAGAGCCAGATGGGCGTGGTGCGGATGGGACCGTCGGCGTCGCGGTCGCCGCGCAGCCGGCAGGCGATGCCGTGGGCGGCGTAGATGCGGGCGGCCAGGTCGATGTGCTCCTGGGTCCAGGCGCGGACCTCGCCGCCCAGGTGGATGGCGGCGCCCGGCTCGAGGAGCCGGCAGGAAGCCTCGGTCATGATGGCCATGGTCAGCGGGTTGAACGGCACGCCGAGGTGGAACAGGTCGGCGGTGTCGGCCAGATCGCGGTAGCCGGCGGTGCCGAGCTGGAAGCGCGCGGCCCACGCCGTCAGGTCGGCGGCGTCGGCCAGCTCCCGGTCGATGACGATCTCCTCGCCGGCCAGGTGAAAGGGGGTGTATAGTTTCCGCACCATGGTGTGTCCTGCCTCTCGGGGGATCCGGCGGCGCCGCCGTTTGGAACGGGCCATGCGTTGACAGCCCGCGTCGGTCGTGACCGCCCGGAGGTACGATTATATTATTGGTTATTGCTGATTGCGTATTTTTTATTGGCTGTTTGGCGGCGAGTTCGTTTTTGCTGTAGATGGGACCAGGGGTCTGGAGACCGGGACCCGGGAACGGGGGATTGGGATCCGGGAACGAGGACCCAGCACCGAGGTCTTAGGTCCGATATCCGATGTCCGCCGATCGGAAACGAGCCGCGCGCAACGGACGACGGGAGTCGGGAAACGGGAGACGTCGGATGAATCCACCACCGACCATCAATGATCAACTGATTTTGAACTTGGCACCTGCGAACCCGGAACTTACCAACCTTCAAACCTTGAAACAGTTCGATTACGACCTCGATTTCGATTACGAATTGCGATCACGAGCACGAGCCATCAACTCTCAACGATCAACTGTCTGACAGCCTGAAAAATATTACGGCTTTTCCGCCAGTACCTCGGGCAGGAGGTCGAGAGGGACGCCGCCCGAGCGCAGCACCGCGTCGTTGAACGCCCGGAGGCTGAACCGGTCGCCGAGGCGCCGGCGCTCGGCGCGGTACAGCTCGCTGAAGCCGCGGTAGCCCAGAAAGTAGGACGGCAACTGCAGCGGGGACTCCAGCACCCGGCCCCACAGGTTTTCGGCGAACTGCGGCGGCAGCAGCCCGGTGTCCACGGCGAAGCGGGTGAGCCGCTCACGGTCCCAGCCATGACAGTGCACCTGGACGCTGACATAGGCCCGGACCGCGTTTTCCAGCCGCTTGCGCAGGTGGGCCAGGCGCGTCAGGGGACGGTCGCCGTCCCAACCGGCGTCCAGAGTCATCTCCTCGCAGAAGGAGGCCCACCCCTCGACGAACACCGTGGAGCCGAACAGCGCCCGCACCGGGTGCGCGCCCTGGGCGGCGAGCTTGAGCTGGAGGTAGTGCCCGGGGCAGATTTCGTGGGTGATGATCATGGTGTTGAAGGCGGTGTTGAACGAGCGGTAGAACCCGTCGCGGGCCGCCGCCGGCGCGTCGTCGGGGATGGTGGGCAGGTAGAACAGGGTGGCCGCCTCCGGGTCGAACGGACCGGCGCTGTAAACGCCACCCACGGCGGCGCCGGCGAAGTGGGCCGGGGATAGCGCGGTGAGGAGCGTCCGCCGGGCGGGGAGCGTGGCCAGCCCACGCTCCCGGACAAACGACTCGGCACGGTCGATCAGCTCCAGGAACTGGCGCAGGAACGCCTGCTGGTCCGCCGCGCGGTCCGCCTCCATGTCGTCCAGCGCCCGCCGGACGAGCGGGTCGAAATCAACCGGCACCGTTTCGGCCGGATAACGCGACCGCCAGTGGCGCTCGGCCACGACGGACATCTCGTTGCGGACCGTGCGGATTTCCGCCTCGGCCAGACGGAGCAATTCCTCCGGCGTCAGGTCGTGATCCAAATCCAGGCGCATCTTGCGGACATACGTGTGGCGGCCGTAGGCATCCGGCAGGGTCAGCCGCGGCTGCAGGCGGGTGCGGAGGTGGCCGGCCAGTCCGCGGATGGCGGCTGCGGCGTCGGCGACTGACCGGTTAAAATCGGATTGTCGGGTATCGGTGAAGCAGGGTTTCGCCGCGTCGGTGAAGCCGCCTGTGAGGAATGACGCCGTGGCTTCCAGGGTGCGGATGGCGCCGGCGGTATCCGCCGGCCGTCCGTCCGCGAGCTGCTCGCGGGCGACGGCACACAGCCGGCGGATACCTGCGAGACGCGCCGAGATTGCCGTGGCCTTCTGCTCCGGCGCGATGTTGTCCCGGACCAGCAGGTGGGTGAAAGCTCCGGCGATGTGCCGGGCATAGAGTCCGGGGGAACGCCGCGGCGCCGCGTCGTCCACCCACAGCTCCAGCTCCTGGCGGGCCTGGAGGCGAAGCAGCCGGGCGTCGATCCGGTCGTCCAGTGACCAGCCGGCGCGGTCCTCGCCGAGCGCCTTGAGCAGCCGCCGGTTGCGCGTGATCCAGGCGTCCGTCCGCTCCGCGGCGAAATCTTCGAACCGGGCGGCGGCCGAAGCGTCGCCCTGGGCCAGGGCCTGGCTGGGATAGAACGCGCGCCACGCCCGGAGGTAATCCGCGGCCAGGTCCGCCACCACCGGTGGTGGCGCCCCGCCGGCGGTTCCCGCTTCGGTGGCGGACGCCGGCAGGCAGGCGGCCCATCCCAGGAGCAGAGCGAGAACCGGGCGGGTGAAGTGACACCTCCGGTCGCGACGGGTGGCGCGCTTAAATAACCCTGGATTCATTGTCCCTCACCAGTCCGATGTCCACAGCCCGCAGTTTGAAAGCCGCCGGGCGGGCGGGTGTGCCGGCTGACGTTCGGGGTTCGCCGGGATCGGCGACCGGCGCCGGAGGATTATTCCAGCGTGAATTCGAGCTTGAACGAGCCGCTGGTCCGTCCGTTGGCGCCGGCCACGCCGACGACCACGTTGTACGGCGCTCCGACGGCGTTGAGCTTGACGGCCCGAGTGTGGTCCTGGGTCTTGCCGCGTTTGGGCCGGTCCCATTTGTGCTCGGCCTCGCACGACACGCAGGAGCCGAGGGCCGGGACCACGCTGTAGTTGTCGATGCCGATGGAGTAGGCGTAGATGCTCAGATCGACGGAAGGATCGTCGGGGATGACCGTGATGGTCAGGATCGAGCGGACGGGCAGCACGGTGGCGTAGAGCACGTGCCGGCCGTTGAATTTCAGATTCTGAGTCGCCGGGAAGCAGGCCGTGGTGCTGCGGGACGCCCAGGTGAGGTCCGGCATCGCCACGCCCTGTTCCAGCGCGCCGGCGACGGTGACGGTTTTCCCTTTCTCGATGGTTACCGGGGTCACGTGAGACGGCCAGCCGGCCAATACCAGCGAGCCGGCGGCGGCGATCAACAGCGCAGCCAGGATACACGTGTGTTTGGTCATGAGCACCTCCTTGGTACTTTTGAACAACATGGAGCTGGAGAAATTATAACATCGGGCGGAGTCCGAGTACCTCGCGGCCACCGGCCGCGAGTTCCATCTGCATGATCGAGGGACATGTTCGTCGTGGCGATGCAGAGGGTCGCGTCTATTGATCGCGGCGTAGAGGGGAATCCAAAGCGGCGCCGATCCGCCGCACTCCGGAGTGCTCCGCGCACTGTCGGCGGTGTCCTGAGTCCGATGCCCGAAGTCCGTCGAGTCACCACAGAGGCACGAAGGACACAACGATGAGCGTTGAATGGGTGAATCGGGAGACGGGAGACGGGAGACGAATCTACCATCAACTGGCTGAATCCGCGAACCCTGGAACCTGCGAACTTTCGAACCCGAGAACATTCAAACGGTTCGATTACGATCACGATTACGAATTACGATCACGAAATTTCAACCCGCAACTCGCAACAAATGGCAACGAGCCTCGAGTCTCGTCTTTTACCATCCCACGGTCACGGCGAGGAAAATGTCATACAGCGTGTGGGTCCAGACGGCGATGCCGTAGCCGCGGGCGGCGTAGAGGGCGTTGAGCACCAGCCCGGCCACGAACCGGAAGGTGAACGACGTGATCGTGAACGGGTCGCCATACGCCCCCACGTAGTGGAACGCGCTGAACAGCAGCGCGGCCGCCACCGCGGCGACGGCGGTGACGACCCACGGCGCCCACGCGGGGAAGAGCTTGCGCAGCGCCAGCAGCAGGCCTGACATGAGCAGCACCCGGAAGAGCAGCTCCTCGTAAATGCCCGCCCCGAGCGACAGGATGATCATGGCGCCGAGGCCGAACTCCCCGCCCGGCGAGGCGGCGATCGCGGCCGGCGCCGACAGGCCGGGCAGTACCGCCTGGGTCAGCCGGCCCACCACCGGCGCCAGCAGCAGGGCGTAGAGCACGCTCTCGCCTGCCATGAACAGCAGATACTCCCGCCGGACGGCCCCGCCATGCCGTTTCCGCTCGACCCATACCCGCGCGCCCAGCGCCGCGGCGAGCAGCACGCCGAAGCCCACCGCGCTCCAGACGCCGGCCACCTGCAGCAGGGTCTTGATCAGCGCGTCGGCGCCGTTGCGCACCGGGTGCTGCAGCTGCACCGCCAGGATACCTGCCTCGTAGATGATCAGCAGCGGCACCACGAGGATCAGGCTGTAGGTCCAGCTTCGGGAAGCCTCCCAGTAGGTGCGGGCGAAGCGCAGGTCGGTCATGGCATCCTCACCGTTCCGAAAAGCGGTTGGCAGGGGGACGGCCGGAGTGTTATTCTACGCGGGCACGGCTCCCCAGGCAATCCCGTTTCCCGCCGGCCGATCCGCGGCGCCGGCGGCGCCTGCGGGCGCCTCACCGATGCGCGGCTGAAACCGGGAGCACCAAGCGGCATCCTAGTTTGCAAGGGACGTGAATATCTCAAGGAGGCGACACACCA
The DNA here is from genome assembly GCA_012517875.1 of Acidobacteriota bacterium. NCBI lineage: Bacteria > Pseudomonadati > Acidobacteriota > Acidobacteriota bacterium. The sequence continues at coordinate 8,016 of JAAYUB010000169.1, forward strand.
TGCACCCTCGTTTTGTGCGTCTGCTGGCCGTCGGATTGACCGCGGCCCTGCTGGTCGGCCCGCTGGCGGTCACTGCGGCGGCCGGACCCACGACAGGGGACGTGGAAAAGCGGATGCTGAGCAGCATCGAGGTTCTGAAGGAGATCCTCAACATCCCCGAGGGCGGCGTGCCGAAGACGCTGCTGAACAAGTGCACCGGGCTGATCGTCATCCCCCACATGGTCAAGGCCGGCTTCATCGTGGGCGGCAACCGCGGCCACGGGATCATCCTGCACCGGCTGCCCAACGGCGGCTGGAGCGATCCCTGCTTCTGCACCATCACCGGCGGCAGCATCGGCTTCCAGATCGGCGGCCAGGCCACCGACCTGCTCCTGGTGGTGAACAACGAGCGCGGCTTCCAGGCGCTGATGGGCAACAACTTCAAGCTGGGCGGCCAGGCCAGCGTGGCCGGCGGACCGGTGGGCCGGGAGACGAGCGCGGCCACCGACGCCACCCTGAAGGCGGACATCTACTCCTACTCCCGCAGCAAGGGCCTGTTCGCGGGCATCTCGCTCGAGGGGGCCGGCATCACCGTGGATGACGATGCCAACACCGCCTACTACGGCAAGCTCCTTGACGGCAAGATGCTGGTGGGGCGACAGAGCAAGCCGTACCCGGCCTCGGCCCAGCCGCTGCTGACAGTCCTGAAACCGTACGCAGGGAAGAAGTAGCCACCGAGCCCCGCGCGTCCGCGCCGGCGGCCGGAACCGGCCGCCGCTGCGGGCGCCCGGCATCCCCAGCGAGGCGAACATGACGCAACCACGCCGCGGGCAGTCCCGGCCGTCCGAAGTCCGGCGGCTGCGCGAGGAGAACCGCGAGCTCCGCGAGGAGCTGGCGCGCTCGTCGGAACAGGTGCTGCAGCTCACCCAGCAGCTGGCGGCGGTGGAGGTGATCGTTCGCGAGCTGGCCGGCGGTCTCGACGCCGTGGTCAACGCCTGGAAGACGGGTGACGACGTCGTCCCCCACCTGGACGCGCTCCAGCAGGTGATCGCCGGCACGCGGCGCAAGCCGAGCTGAAGCCGGTTCGGCGACGACTCCTGTCCCAGCCGGTTCCGCCGCCCGGCGACGCAGCCGAAAGGCGTTGCGCCGGCCGCCGCGGCCCCCTATAATCGATCCGGAACACACCCCGACCGACACCATCACCGCCGCCCGGCCATCTCCGGGCGCAGGAAGGAGGCGACATGGACCGATACCGGATCAAGCCGGGGAAGCGGGTGCGGCTTGCCGACTGGGACCCCTCCGACAAGCGGGGCTTCAAGCACGGCAAGGCGGAAGCCGAGAAGCGGCTGGACAAGCTGCGCGAAGACCTGGTGGCGCTGCAGGAGGTGCTCTACGCCGAGGGGCGCCACCGCCTGCTCATCGTGCTCCAGGGCATGGACACCTCGGGCAAGGACGGCGTCATCCGCCGCATCTTCCAGGGGGTGAATCCCCAGGGGGTCCGCGTCGTGTCGTTCAAGACGCCTTCGTCGGCGGAACTGGCCCGCGACTACCTGTGGCGCGTTCACCAGCAGGTCCCGGCGCGGGGCGAGATCGTGATCTTCAACCGCAGCCACTACGAGGACGTGCTCATTGTGCGGGTCCATGAGCTGGTGCCCAAGTCGGTCTGGCGCCGGCGCTACGACCAGATCGCCGACTTCGAGCGGCTCCTGGCCGAAGAGGGAACCACCATCCTGAAGTTCTTCCTCCATATCAGCCTGGCGGAGCAGAAGGTCGGCTTCGAGGAGCGCCTCGCCGACCCCACCAAGATCTGGAAGTTCAACCCGAACGACGTGAAGGAGCGCGCCCGCTGGCCGGAGTACATGCGCGCCTACGAGGACGCGATCTCCCGGACGTCCACCGACTACGCGCCCTGGTACGTGGTGCCGGGCGACCGGAAGTGGTTCCGCGACCTCCTCATCGCCGAGACCCTGGTGGGCACGCTGAAGAAGCTGAAGATGAAGTATCCGCAACCCGACTTTGATCCGGCGGCGATCCGCATCGACTGATGGGCCACACGCCGGAGGCGCTCGCCCGCCATCCCAATCCGCTGGCCGCGCACTACCGCCGCTTCCGCGTGGGGGAGCGGCTGCTGCTCACGGGCCATTCCCACCAGGCGTGGCCCGACTGCGGCTTCGCGGGGCAGCTCCAGGCCTGGCTCGACGCCGCTGAGTGGGTGGACGACAAGTGGGCGCGCGCCTTCGAGCAGGCCGATGCGGTCCGGCGCGGCTTCGCCCAGCTGCTGGACGACCCCGGCGGCGACATCGCGCTGGGTGCCAGCACACACGAGCTGTTGCTCCGCTTTCTCTCCGCCCTGCCGCTGGCGCGCCGGCCGCGGCTGGTGACCACCGACGGTGAATTCCATACCATCCGCCGCCAACTCGACCGCCTGGCGGAGGAGGGGATCGAGGTGGTCCGGGTGCCCGCGGAGCCCGCCGACGACGCGGCGGCGCGGCTGGCCGACGTCGTCGACGACCGCACCGCGGCGGCGCTCGTCTCGTCGGTCTTCTTCGGGTCGGGGCGGATCGTGCCGGGGTTGGGGATTCTCGCCGAGCGGTGCCGCCGCGTGGGCGCCGCCCTGCTGGTGGACGCCTACCACAGTCTGAACGTGGTCCCGTTCTCGGTGCGGGCCGAAGGGCTGGCGGACACCTTCGTGGTGGGCGGCGGCTACAAGTACTGCCAACTCGGCGAGGGGAACTGCTTCCTGCGCCTGCCCCCCGGTTGCCGCCTGCGGCCGGTGGTCACCGGGTGGTTCGCCGAGTTCGCCGCGCTGGACCGGACGCCCGTCGGCGGCGTGGGCTACGGCGAGGGGGCGGCGCGCTTCGCCGGTTCCACCTACGATCCCACGAGCCACTACCGCGCCGCGGCGGTGTTCGACTTTTTCGAACGCGAAGGCCTGACCCCGGCGCTGCTTCGAACGGTGAGCCGGCATCAAGTGGGCCTGCTCGCGGAGCGGTTCGATGCGCTGGATCTCGACCCGGCAATCATCACCCGCGGCCGGTCGGCGCCGCTCGAGGCCCTGGGCGGCTTCCTGGTGCTCCACGCCCCGGCGGCCGCCGACATCTGCCGCCGTCTCAAGGCGGCCGGCGTCTGGACCGATTCCCGCGGCGAGGCGCTGCGCCTGGGTCCGGCGCCGTATCTGTCCGACTCCCAGCTCGAGGCGGCCGTGGCCATCCTGGGCGAAGTAGCCCGCTCCTCCTCGTGATTCGTCAACGTAATCGTGATCGGACTTGGGACCTGGGTTCTGGATCCCAGTTCCCAGGTCCCAGGTCCAAGTGACAATTCACCGCTACGCCCGGTGGACGTGCGGATCGCGCAAAACGGCGCCGGCCGGCGCTCACGGCGCCTGCGGCCGCGGCGGCCCGGGCCAGAGCATGATGCAGGCGATGTCCATGAGGAAGATCGCCACCCCGGCGCGCCACAGCGTGTCCCCGACGCCGCCACCGATGAAGGAAAGCGAGCCGAGCAGGACCAGAATGCCAAGAATGAAGAGAGCGATCTGAATTCTGCGCATGATGCCTCCGGGGCAGCGATCGCGGCGTCGGAAAGACTCCCGGCGGGTGCGCCCACTGAGCCGGGCGCCGTTGCGATCGCTAGATGGGTTCAGCATAGCAGAAAGCCGCCGGCCGCTCTATGGAATTCGGAAGCGGATGGGTGGCCGGACGGACAACTCCGCACGGCGGCTCCGCAGTGCAGGCCACGGTCGGCGCCGCTCGCGGTATAATGGGCAGCCAGGCATCGGACTCGCAACCTGTCTGCGGACGGTACGCGATCACACCGGACAAGCCGACAGTGAGCAGGAGGCAATCGTGGACAACCGAGCACCCGGACGCGGCATCTTCCGCCCGTGCGGCTTTTGGCTCCCGGCGGCGCTGGCCGCGTGGCTGGCGCTGGGAGCGGCGGTCGCCGGGCAGGCGCGAATGCCGGGCGACCTCAACGACGACGGCTTCGTCGATGCCGCCGACCGGCTGCTCATGCGCCACCTGCTGGCGGAGAACATCGGTCTAAGCGACGTGAACGCGGCCAACGCCGACGTGAACGAGGACGGCGTGTTCCGCGGCGTCGACGGCGCCTGGCTGCTGCTGCTGGAGCCGCCGTACCGCGGCCGGCTGCTGGCGTGCGCGCCGGTGGACACCATCTCCATCGCCGAGGCGGACTTCCTGTTGCTCGTCGCGGGTCTCGGCGAACTGCGCCCCGCCCGCTACCCCGCCGTCCGCTACTCGGTGGGCTACCGGACGCTCAGTCCATGGGGCGGCGCCGCCACCGCCACCGGGCTGCTGACGCTGCCGGGCGGAGTGAGCGGGACGCTGCCCGTGGTGAGTTATCAGCACGGCACGATCACGGACCGGGCCGAGGCGCCGTCCCGCCCCGACTCCACCGAAGGCCTGGGCGCGGCCCTGATTTACACCGCCGCCGGCGGTTACGCGGCGACGGCGCCCGACTACCTGGGGCTGGGCGGCGGACTCGGCCGGCACCCGTACCTCCACGCGGACACCGAGGCGGCGGCGGGGATCGACCTGCTGCGCGCCGCGCGCACGGCCGCGGCCGGATACGGCGCGGCGCTGGACGGGCCGCTGTTCCTGACCGGCTACTCCCAGGGCGGTCACGCCACCATGGCGCTCCACCGCGAGCTGGAGAGGCACTTCGGCGCCGAGTGGCCCGTGACCGCCGCGGCGCCCATGGCCGGCCCCTACGATTTGTCGGGGACCATGCTGGATTACGCACTGTCGCAGGACGACTACGATCCCATGCTGACGGTCTACGTCTCCGACCTGCTGGTGATGATCACCGACGTCTACCCGTTCGCGCCGGCTGTGGCGGAGATGTTCCAGCCGCCGTACGACGCGCAGATGTTGGACCTGTTCGACGGCACCCACACGTCCGGTGAGATCGCCGCCGCCCTGCCGTCGCGGCTGGCTGATCTGCTGTTGCCGGAATTCGCCGCCGCGGTGAAGGCGGACCCGTACCATCCGGTCCGGGTGGCCGCCTGGCTCAATGACGTCTACGACTGGCTCCCGGCGGCGCCGCTCCGGATGTACCACAGCGCCGGCGACGCGGTGGTGCCCATCGGCAACGCCCAGGTGGCGCTGGCGCGGATGACGGCGCTTGGCGCCGGCGTGGAACTGGTCGTGGTCAGCGACACCATGGGCCACGGCGACGCGGCCATCCCGTGCCTGATCCAGAGCCGGCTGTGGTTCGATGAATTTTTGAAGCGGTGAATGGGTGGATCGGTGAATCGGTGAGTCGGTGAATCGGTGAGTCGGTGAATCGGTGAGTCGGTGAATCGGTGAATGGAGATTAGGATATGGGTTCTGTGACCCAGGTCCCAGAACCCAGGACCCAGGACCCAGGACCCAGAACCCAGGTCCCAGGTCCGATATCCGAAGTCCGATTTCTGATGTCCGTTGATCGGGAACGAGCCTCGAGCCTCGAGTCTCGATTACGAATTACGATGACGATTACGAACGGAGCATTTCCCGGAGCGAGCGGTAGTCCGTTTTACCGGTGCCGAGCAGCGGGATGGCCTCCAGGCGCACCACCCGCCGCACGTTGTGGAGCGGCGACAGCCCCGCGTCGCGGATGCACCGGTTGGCCGCCTCGCGGTCCACGTCCAGCGTGGTGAAGAGCACCAGCTCCGGATTGGTCTCGACCGGTGTGCACTCCACCGCCAACTGCGGTTCGTCGGCCGCTGGCGCCAGAGCCCGAACCAGCGCCTCTTCGATGGCGGGCAGCGAGATCATCTCGCCGCCCAACTTGGCGAAACGCTTGAGGCGGCCGCGGAACGCGAAAACGCCGTCGGCGTCCTCGGTCACGAGGTCGCCGGTGCGGTACCAGCTCCGGCCCTCGAACTCCACGAACGGTGAGGGGACGCCCGCGCCGAGGTAGCCGCCGAAGACGCTGGGCCCGCGCACCAGCAGCATGCCGGCGCGGCCGCTGCCGGGCGGGACGCGGATGTGCGTGTCCAGGTCCACCACCGCGCATTCCACCGACGCCATGGGCTTGCCGATGGCGCCGCGCCGCGGGGCGTGCTCGTTGTTGGCCGCCACCACGGGCGAGCACTCGGTGATGCCGTACCCCTCGATGATGTTCAGCTTCGGCCAGCGGCGGCCCACCTCGTCGAACAGCTCATCGGGACATTTCTCCGCGCCCGAGATCACCGCCCGCAGCGTGGCGAGCTGGGCGTCGTCGGCGGCGCGGACGATCCCTCGCAGGAAGGTGGGGGTGCCCACCAGCAGGGTGACGCCGTAGGCGGCGATGAGCCGGGCCAGGACGGTCCCCTCGGTGGGGTTCGGGTGGTACACCACCCGCAGCCCGGTGAGCAGCGGCAGCAGCGTGGTCACCGTCAGCCCGAACGAGTGGAACGGCGGCAGGATGCCCAGCGCCCGGTCGTCGGGGTACAGGCCGAAGTTGGCCGCCACGTCGCGGGCGTTGGTGAGGATGTTGGCGTGGGTGAGGGGCACGGCCTTGGGCAGGCTCTCCGAGCCGCTGGTGAAGAGGATCACCGCCGGATCGCGCGGCGCCACGCGGTCCAGGCCGTGCCGGCCCAGCCGCGCCCGCAGCGCCGCCGCCAGCTTGACGCGGAGCGGGATGGCCCGGCCCACGTCCTCCAGCAGCACCAGCCGGTCCGCCAGCGGCGACAGGTCCAGCCCCTGGGCCTTGACCCGCTGGACCAGCCGGTTCGCGGTGAGCACCCGTTCCACGCCGGCCAATTCCAGCGCGTGGGCCATCTGGCGCGGACCCGCGGTCCAGTTCACCATGACCGGAGTCTTTCCGGCGAAGAGCGCGGTCAGGTATAGCACCACCGCGCCCACCGACGCCGGCAGCATGATGCCCACCGCCTCGCCGGGCAGCGCGGCGACGACGGGCCGCAGCACCAGTACGGCGGTGACGAGGTCGCGGTAGGTCTTGGCCCCGCTGGTCTGGTCGGCGACGATCACCTGACCCGGCGTGCGGCGCGCCTGGGCCAGGAACAGTTCGCCGATGTGGGCGGCGGGCGGCACGGCGATCCGGGCCGCGTCGGCGGCGCCGGCGAACCAGCCGGCGGC
>JAAYUB010000170.1 GCA_012517875.1 Acidobacteriota bacterium
CAGCGCCGGATACTTCCCCGGATTGACCGATCCCGCCGGGAGGAACAATCTTTGTGTAGAGGTCACGCCTCATGGCACACACCGTTCTCTTCCGCGGCGCGATCAGTGTATACTCGTTTCGACACTTTCAACATACCAGGCGCAAAGGACACAAAGGATTCGTTGGGTTTTGGGATGTCGGATGTCGGATGTCGGACATCGGACTTAGGACATCGGACTTCGGAAATCGGGAATCGGATGTCGTTCCGGCAGAATCCGAATCGATCCCAAATGGCCAATCAAATATCAGCAATCATCAATAACCAATAATCCGAAATGCACAATGAAAAATGTCAGATGATCAATCACAAATGGAGTCCGCCGGGTTCTCTGTGGTGAAAAAAATCGTGCTCGGGATCGGGATTCGATCACGAGCACGATCACGATAACGCTTACTCAGTTACGCCCGAAATTCAGCCAAAATTTGGTAAAATTTTTCACCGGTTTCTCCCCCCCAGTCGCCCGTCCCATCATCGACCGGCACGATCCACGCTTTCACGACGAGAATAGCCAGGCGCAGCCCCGCGAATGCGGGGCAGCGCCTGGAAAATCGATTATTTTGACGTCGCGCGCCCCTGATAAGGGGCGCGGAGAAGATCACCGCAGAGATCGTTCGTCGACCGCAATGTGGTGCAGGCGGAGCAACTGAACCCACTCCTCTCGCGCGATACCCGCCGGTGGCGCTCCGCCTGGTTCTCAATGTACCGCCGGACGACGGGGACCTGAGCGGCACTGGCCGAAAACGCCGAATACCCGTCCGGCCAATCGAACCCGGGCGCGTTCGGCGGGAGGGCTTTTTCCCGAAGATTCGATCCGAATTTCTCCGCGCCCCTGTCCAGGGGCGCGCCGTGTTTTTTCAATTCCGCTTTCCAGGCGCTGCCCCGCGTTCGCGGGGCTGCGCCTGGCTATTATCTTTGCAACTGGAAGGGCTTGCCGGAGACCCGGCATCGCGGCACAGAGTTGGAGTGAACGATCATACCCCTTGGGTTCCGGTTACGCCGGGTTGGGATTACGAGCACGACGTTCGCCGGCTCGCCGGTTCACCGGCTCGCTGATTCGATCAGATCCGCCGCAGCGCCTCGGCGAAGCTCCGGAAGTACGATGAATCGGGGAAGACACTGGCGAAGACGGCCGGCGCGATCTGCATCGTCGCCTCGGTGTCGAGGCAGAAGCGCATCCGGCTGAACTTCCCGCGGAAGGCGGCCACGTCGCCGGCGACGTCCTTCTTGCGGATGACCACGTCGGCGAGCAGCCGGGCCAGCTCGGCGAAGTCCGCCGGGCCCATGCCGAACCGGGTCATCTCGGACACGCCCATGCGGATGCCGCTCGGGTGATAGAACGTCTCGTCGTCGGGCAGCGCCTGGTAGTTGGTGATGATGTTGTTGGCCTCGAGGCGGGCGGCGATCTCCTTGCCGTCGCCGAACGGCTTGACCCGGATGACCACCTGGTGGGTGCGGGTGAAGCCGTCGGCCTCGCCCCCTTCCACCGGGATGCCGGCGGCATGGCAGGCGGCGGCGAATGCTCGGGCGTTGGCCAGCACCGCGGCCTGGTACTCGGCCTTGAAGTGGTTCATCTCGAGGGTGGCCGCCAGCATCGCCAGCAGGGTGCCCAGGTGGTGGTTGCTGGTGGAGCCCGGGAATGAGCGCGCGTTGATCTCGAGCCAGAGCTTGCGCAGCGGCGCACCCTTGGGCATGCGCCCGGCGATGATGCCGCGCTGCGGGCCGAAGAAGGTCTTGTGGGTGGAGCCGGTGACCACATCGGCGCCCTCGGCCAGCGGATCCTGGAAGCCGGGCCCCAGGATGCCCATCACGTGGGCGCCGTCGTACATGATCACGGGCCGGTAATCGGGCATCGCGTCCACCAACTCACGGAGCGGCTTCACCGGCTCGGGGTGGAGGAACATGCTCTTGCCGAACACGATGATGGGCGGCCGGTGCTCACGCACGAGCTCCAGCATCCGGGCCACATCGATCTTGTAGGGGTTGCCGGCCTCGAGGGGGAAGTTGACCGGGTCGCCGTCGGCGAAGTTGAACAGGGCCCCGAACGGCTGGGCGCTCAGGTGGCCGCCGTAGTTCAGGTTGTTGTTCATGGCGGTGGCCAGCCGGCCCGTCGCAGTCAGCTTCGGGAAGCCCTCGCCGGCGCCGCCGAGGAACTTGACCGTGGCCTTGAAGACGATCTCGTTGGCCATCTGGCCGCTCACGGGGCGGGCCTCCACCTCGGAAGCGCCGAGGTAGGCGCCGAACTCCTGCTTGAGCCGCTCCTCCACCTCGTAGATGAAATCGGTGGCCTGGTAGTAGTAAACCTGGTCGCCCTTGAGCGCCCCGGTGCCGGTGAGGGCCTCGATCTCCTTCTTCAGTGCGGTCTTGTGCTCAGCGTAGCGGCCGGAGGGATCGCTGATCTCGCACAGCTTCACCAGCAGCGACGGGGTGTTCTCCGACGGGATCAGATTGATGCACCGGCGCTGGCGCCACAGGTTGTTTTCCACCACCTTGGCGGCCAGGTCGCGGAGCTGCTGTTCCAAATGACTCATGAAAGCCTCCCATGGGGTCGATATTCGGGTTGATGCAAAGCGGCAGTATAGTCCAGCCCGGCGCCCCGGCGCAAGCCCCCGCCAGGCGAAGTCACCACCGAGGGCACAGAGGACACAGAAGATGTTCGGGGTTCGGGGCTCGGACATTGAACCTGGGTTCCAGATTCTAGTTAACGGATCCCGTATCTCAGGTCTCAGGTCTCAGATCCCAGATCCCAGAACCCGGGTCCCAGGTCCCAGAACCCAGGTCCCACGTCTCGGTAACGCCAGACTCATTTCCAAATAGCCATGAAGAAACAAGCAAGCAACAATAGCCTTTAAATGAACGAGGGGACCCGAAGGTCCCCTCGCGAGATCCGATTTCCGCCGGGCGGTGCTTACAGGTTAAAGGCCTTCTTCAGCTCGTCCACCTTGTCGGTGAGTTCCCAGGTGAAGCCGGGTTCGCGCCGGCCGAAGTGGCCGTAGGCGGCCGTGCGTCGGTAGATGGGGCGGCGCAGGTCCAGGTGGTCGATGATGCCACGCGGAGTCAGGGGGAAGATTTCCTGGATGACTTTTTTCAGCTTGTCCTCGTCCACCTTGGCCGTGCCGAAGGTATCCACCATGATGCTGACGGGCTCCACCACGCCGATGGCGTAGGCCAGCTGCAACTCAACCGTATCGGCCAGGCCGGCCGCCACCACGTTCTTGGCGATATAGCGCGCCATGTAGGAGGCGGAGCGGTCCACCTTCGACGGGTCCTTGCCCGAGAAGGCGCCGCCGCCGTGGGAGCCCACGCCGCCGTAGGTGTCCACGATGATCTTGCGGCCGGTGAGCCCGCAGTCGGCCTGGGGGCCGCCCATCACGAAACGGCCGGTGGGGTTGATGTAGTATTTGGTCGCAGGGGTGATCATGTCGGCGGGGATGACCGGAGCGATGACATGCTCGCGGATCTGCGCCCGCAGCTCCTCGATGGGGATCTCGGGATGGTGCTGGGTGCTCACCACCACCGCGGGTACGCGCACCGGCTTGTTGCCGTCGTATTCCACGGTGACCTGGCTCTTGCCGTCGGGGCGGAGGAAGTGGAGGATGTTGTTGCGGCGGCACTCCGTGAGGCGCAGGGTGAGCTGGTGGGCCAGGTGGATGGGCATCGGCATCAGCTCTTTGGTCTCCCGGCAGGCATAGCCGAACATGATGCCCTGGTCGCCGGCACCGCCGATGTCCACGCCTTGAGCGATGTCGGGCGACTGCTTGTCGATGGTGGTGATGACGCCGCAGGTCAGGTAGTCGAACCCATACTCGGCGCTGGTGTAGCCGATCTTCTTGATGGTCTCCCGGACGATTTCCGGCACGTGCACGTAGCAGTCAGTGGTGATCTCGCCGGCCACCAGGGTCAGCCCGGTGGTGACGAGGGTTTCGCAGGCGACACGGCCGTAGGGATCCTGGGCCATGATGGCGTCGAGGACGCTGTCGGAAATCTGGTCGGCGATCTTATCGGGATGCCCTTCGGTAACCGATTCCGAGGAGAACAGGTGCTTGCCGTTGATGGCCATGGTCGACCTCCTGGTCAAAATCAAGTGGAGCAGGGTACCACACGCCCCCGGGTGTTTCAATAATTTTTCAGGAACCGGTGGCCGGCGCCGCGACTTTCTGCTAAGATGACATCTTTTATTCGGGGGTTCTCCATGGCGTGGGACATCGTTACCGGCGGCGCGGGCTTCATCGGCTCCAACCTGGTGGACGCGCTGCTGGCGCGCGGGCGGCGGGTCCGCGTCATCGACAACTTCAGCACCGGCCGCCGGGAGAACCTGGCCGAGGCGTTCGCCGCCGCCGGGGACGATCGGCTGGAGATCGTCGAGGGCTCCGTTACCGACACCGCGCTGCTGCGCCGCTGCGTCACCGACGTCGACACCGTTTACCACCAGGCCGCCCTGGCGTCCGTGCAGCGCTCGGTGGACGACCCCGCCCGGACCAACGAACACAACATCGGCGGCACCCTGGCCGTGCTGCTGGCGGCCCGCGACGGCGGGGCGCGACGCGTCGTCTACGCCGCCTCCTCGTCGGCCTACGGCGACACCCCGACGCTGCCCAAGCGCGAGGCGATGCCGACGGACCCGCTGTCGCCGTACGCCCTGACGAAATTGGCCGGCGAGATCTACTGCCGTCAGTTTTATCAGCTCTACGGGCTGGAAACGGTGGTGCTCCGCTATTTCAACGTGTTCGGACCGCGGCAGAACCCCGCCTCGCAGTACGCCGCCGTCATCCCGCTGTTCATCAGCCGGATGCTCCGCGGCGAGCCGCCGATCATCTACGGCGACGGCCGGCAATCGCGGGACTTTTCGTACATCGACAACGTGGTGGAGGCCAACCTGCTGGCGGCCGCGGCGCCGCCCGCCGCCTGTGGCCGGGTGTTCAACATCGCCTGCGGTGTCCGGGTGGACCTGCTGACCATCGTCGACCTGTTGAACCGCAAGCTGGGCGCCGGTCTTCGGCCCGTGCACGAGCCGCCCCGCCGCGGCGACGTGCGGCACTCCGAGGCCGACATCACCGCCGCCCGCGAATACCTGAATTACCAGCCCCGCGTGGGCTTTGAGGAGGGCTTGGCCCGAACGCTCGCCTGGTTCCAGACGCAGACGGCCGCCGCCTCACGTTGAGCCGCCGGCAGGGCCGGATACCGCCGGCCGCGACCGCGCGGACCGACGCCTGACCCACCGCACACACCGACAAGGAGTAACCCATATGCCTGTTCCCTTCCTGGATCTCAGCCGCCAGAACCGTGAGATCCGCGACCGTGCCCTGACCCTGTTCTCGGACATCCTCGAGAAGAGCGCGTTCATCGGCGGCGCCTACGTGCAGGAGTTCGAGGCCAATTTCGCCCGCTTCTGCCAGGTGCCGCACGGCGTCGCCGTCAACAGCGGCACCGACGCGCTGCGCCTGGCCATCGCCGCCTGTGGCCTGGAGCCGGGCGATGAAATCATCACCGTCCCGTTCACCTTCATCGCCACCGCCGAGGTGATCACCCAGAACGTCGCCCGGCTGGTGTTCGTCGACATCGATCCGGACACCTACAACATGGATCCACGGAAGCTCGAAGCCGCCATCACCCCGCGCACCCGCGGCATCATCCCGGTGCACCTTTATGGCAATCCCGCGCCCATGGATGCCATCATGGACATCGCCCGCCGCCACAACCTGTGGGTGGTCGAGGACGCCTGCCAGGCGCATGGCGCCACGCTGGGCGGCCGCGCGGTCGGCGGCCTCGGCACCATGGGCACTTTCAGCTTCTATCCCACCAAGAACCTGGGCGCCACCGGCGAGGGTGGTTTCGTGACCACCCACTCCGAGGAGCTGGCCCAGAAAGTCCTGGCCCTGCGCAATCACGGCCAGAGCGCCCGCTACGCCCACGAGTTCGAGGGCTACAACGCCCGCATGGACGCCCTGAAGGCAGCCGTGCTCAACGAGAAGCTCCGGCATCTGCCCAAGTGGAACCGCCAGCGGGCCCACTGGGCGGACGTCTACTCCGACGGCTTGCGCCAGGTCGGCGACCTTATCCTCCCGCCGATCACCGAGGGCGCGACCCACGCCTGGCACCTGTTCTCGGTGCGCACCCAGCAGCGCGACGCCCTGCGCGCCTTCCTCACCGAACGGGGCATCGGCACCGCAGTGCATTACCCCATCCCGCTTCACGTCCAGAAGGCCTACCGCCACCTGGGATACGCGCCGGAGGATTTTCCCGTCTCGATGGAGTGTTCGCGCACCGTGCTCTCGCTCCCGCTGTACCAGGGCATCACCGAGGCCGAGGTGGCCGAGACCATCGCGGCCGTGCGCGCGTTCTTCGACCGGAGCTGAGCCCAGGGGCGATCATGACCCAACCGGCGGCTGCACGCCTCATGGACGGTTTGCGACGCCACTTCCTCCCGGCGTGGTGGCGGCGCATCATCATTTTGCTGTTCATGACCGCCACGGTGGTGGCCATTCCGGTCAGCTTGTCCGCCACGCAGATTCTGCTGGCCGTCGCGGTGGTCTGCGGCGCGGTGGCGTATCCCGTGCTCCGCTTCCCGAGCTGGCTGCCGCTCCCCCGGTTCTATTGGCCTCTCATCGGCTTCATCGTCTGGTCCGTCCTCTCGGCGCTCTGTTCGGACGCGCCGCTTCTGAGCCTGTTCCACCTGAAAAAGCTGCTGCTGCTCTTTCTGATCCCCATGCTGTTGATGGTGCTCGACCGACCGGCCCAGTCCCGGACGTTCCTGCTGCTGCTGCTGGCCACGATGACGCTGTCGGCGGGAGTGGGCCTGGTCCAGTTCGCCACCGCCACCGACCCGCTGTACCGCATCCACGGCCTGATGAGCCACCACATGACATTTTCCGGCCAGTTGATGCTGGCGCTGGCCGCGCTGCTGCCGCTCCTGCTCCTCGACTTCGGGGCGCGCCGGACCGGCTGGCCGCTGCTGCTCGCCGCCGCCCTGCTGCTCGCCACCGCCCTGGTGCTCACACTCACCCGCGGGTGCTGGATCGGCTTCGGCTTCGGGGCGGCCGCCGCGCTGCTGCTGACGCGACCCCGCTGGCTGCTGGCGGCGCCGGTGGTGCTGGCCGTGGTGCTGCTGGCCGCGCCCGGTCTGGTCCGGGAACGGGTCCGGCACCTCTTTGACCCGGCCGAGGCGGGCAACGCCGCACGGCTGGACATGATGCGCACCGGCATGCGGATGGTCGCCGACCGGCCGCTCGTGGGCGTGGGACCGCGGATGATCGACCAGTATATCTACCGCTACGGGGCGGCCCCTCACATTCGACCCGACTTCTACCAGCACCTCCACAACAACATCATCCAGATCGCCGCCGAACGCGGCCTCCCGGCTTTGGCCTGCTGGCTCTGGCTGCTGGCGCAGATCGTCATCGATCACTGGCGTCGGTTCCGCCGGCTGCGCGCCGGTCCGGACCCGGGAGCCACCCTGTGGCCCGTGCTGGCCATCGCGGTCACCGTCGCCCTGTTCGTGGGTGGGCTGTTCGAGTACAACTTCGGAGACTCGGAGGTCCTGCTGATCTACTGCACTCTCATCAGCCTGGCCTACGTGCCCGTTCTCCGTCCCGGGACGGATCATGAGCACGCCGCCGCTTAAAATCGCCATCTTGGGCACCCGGGGGATTCCGGCCAACTACGGCGGCTTCGAGACCTTCGCCGAAGAGTTGGCCACCCGGCTCGTGCGGCGCTGGCACACGGTCACGGTGTATTGCCGCCGCCACTACCAGGACGCACCGCGGGCCGAGCACCGCGGGGTCCGGCTGGTGGTCCTCCCGGCGGTCCGCCACAAGTACCTGGACACGGTCTCGCACACGGCGCTATCGGTGTGCCACGCCCTGTTCCGCCCCTACCAGGTCCTGCTCGTCTGCAACGCCGCCAACGCCGCACTCTGCCTGCTGCCCCGGCTACGGGGGCAGCGGGTGGTGCTCAACGTCGACGGCCTGGAGCGCAAGCGGCGCAAATGGAACGCCCTGGCGCGGCTCCACTACCGGGTATCCGAACGCCTGGCCTGCCTGTTTCCCCACGCCGTGGTGACTGACGCCGTCGCCATCCAGGACTACTTCCGGCGACGCTACGGCAAGGCGACCACCATGATCCCCTACGGCGCGGGCGCCTTCAACCGGCCACCCGGCCCGACGCTGGCGGCGCTCGGCGTCGAACCCGGCGGCTACTACCTGTATGTCAGCCGCCTCGAGCCGGAAAACAACGCCCGCCTCGTCGTGGATATCTTCGAACGCTTGCGCACCGGGCGGAAACTCCTGGTCGTGGGCGACGCGCCGTACAACGCCGCCTACATCCGCGAGCTGCGCCGGACTGCCGATCCGCGGATTTGCTTCCCCGGCGCCATCTACGGCGAGGGGTACCGGGAGCTGGTCAGCAACGCCCATTGTTACATCCATGCCACCGAGGTGGGCGGCACCCACCCGGCGTTGGTGGAGAACATGGCCGCCGGCAATCTGATTTTCTGCCTGGACACTCCCGAAAACTCCGAGGTACTCGGCGGCGCCGGTGTGCTGTTCCGCGCCGGTGATCCGGCCGCCGCCGCGGCCACCCTTCAGGCCATCGAGGACGAGCCGGATCGATTCCAGGCGCTGCGCGAGGACGCCCGCCGCCGCGCCGCTGAAAACTACGACTGGGAGCGGGTCACCGATGCCTATCTGCGGCTTTTCGAAAGCGACCGTGCCGGAGAGGTTCCGCAGGGAAATTGACCCGGCCCTGTCCCGATTTTCCATTGACATTCAAATTAATGTATAATTGGGTCAAAAGTCTCAGGAGCATACCATGACCCATCCCAAAGGGTTTTCGACCGTAGAGGCGCTCGTGGTGATTGTCATCATGGGCATCCTGGTGGTTGTCGGCGTCCCCGTCTTCACCACGGTGATGGCCGACTACCGCCTCAACGCCGCCCTCCAGGCCTACTCGCAGGCCATCCAGCGCGGCCGCTACCTGGCCTCGTCACAAAACGCGCTGTACGTCATGGAGTTGGGCACGCCGGGGGCGACGGGCACCCCCATCGAGATCTTCCGGGACGATAATTGGGATCTGGCGTGCACCCTCTCAGGCGAGAATGCAACCCGGGTCCGGTTCAATATTACGTCCGAAGTCCAGGTCACCAGCCTCGACTACGGGACGTTTACCCTGCCCAACGGCACGGTGGTCAATAAAAAGCTGATCGTTTTCCTCCCCGACGGCACCCTGGGCATTCCCACCACGCTGCCCAATGTCGATCCGTGGGATCCGAACACGCGTTCGCAGAAGATCACCATGCAATCGGTGGGCGGTTTCAAGACGTACGTCCGCGTCGCCGGCATCAGCCGGCTGGGCCAGATCCGGACGTACGAGACGGCAAGCTGATCACGCCTTTCCGTTCCAGGGAATCGAGCAGGCGGAGAATCTCGATCTCGGCCAGGGGCATCACCTGGCACAGGTCTTTCACCGTCACGCCCGCCCCCAGCCGACTGAGCAGAAAGCCTTCACGGGGGCTCAGCTTTTCCCGCCGGACCTTCTCCGGCGGTCCGCTCATCGCCGGCACGTCGGAGTCTGTGTACTTCCGGCGCAGAAACACGTTTTCGTGCTCCAGCAGCCAGCGTTCCACATCCCGCAGGTCATCGGGATTGACAAGCTTCCCCTGCATGTCGCGGAGCAACGCCCAGGCGCTCTGGTAAAGGCACCCCTTCGCCAGGTTGCGGATCTCGGCCTCGA
This sequence comes from Acidobacteriota bacterium, assembly GCA_012517875.1. NCBI lineage: Bacteria > Pseudomonadati > Acidobacteriota > Acidobacteriota bacterium. The sequence goes on from JAAYUB010000170.1 coordinate 9,765, forward strand.
ACCGCCGGGTGTCCGGTTCAGCCGGCGCCGGTGGCGCCTTCGGCGCCACCGGCGTGACGATCGCCATGACCCCTTCCTTGATCAGCCGGAACACCTCGAAGTAGACGTCGAACGCCGATCGGCGCGTATGCATGCCGATTTCGCCGATGGAGTAGTCCCGATCCGACAGGCTGAGGATTTTCCGGCGCAGCTCCGTTGCTTCACCGGCCGGCGCCGCCGGCTTCGGCACGACCCGCAACCGGATCGTGTCGTCCGGCAACAGTTGCCGGATGCGCTCCCACTCGTCCTTGCGGCGAACGCCCTCGAGAATGAGCGAGTCGATGTTCAGGTTGATGGGCACCAGGTTGTCGGGGATCCCCTCCCGCTCCTCGAAGAAGAATACACCGTCTTCCAGCAGGAACAGGTCGTAGACAATCTCCGCCGCCCGCTCCCGCAGGGCGCGTTCGATCTGCTCTTGGTCCAGGAGGTTCAGCTGCTGGAGCACATCCCCCAGCAGCCGTTCGCCTTCGGCTTTCTCCTGGTGAGTGAGGGCCAGTCGCAGCCGCGCCTCGTCGAGGAATCCCCGGGCCAGCAGGTGCTGGCCGAAGCGCCGCGACGGCTCGGTGGACGTAGCGGAAACCAGCACGCCCTTCCGAAAGTACACCTGAATCAGGTAATCGCCGCAGGAGATCCGGAGCACCCCCGACTTGCGGGACAGGGATATCCACTGAAACAAATCGGTGAGGGGGAAGGTCTTGATCTTTCCCGAAACTGCCATAAGGCTGGAGCAAGGACTAGTTTTTGCCCTTGTCGGGCTCCGATTTGTCGTCGTCCGATTTGTCGCCCGCCTCCCGCATCGAGGTCCGGAAATTGCGGATGCCCTCGCCCAGCCCCTTACCGATCTGGGGGAGGCGGTTCCAGCCGAAGAGCAGCAGCACGATCAGGAAGATGATGATCAGCTCGGTGGGGCCCAAACCAAACATAGGGAATCCTCCTGATGGTGTTCCGTCCTGTTGCAGAATCATAATCCCAATGCCCGGCAGGGTCAACGGGAATATCCGCTGGCGGCGGCGCCGGGCTCAGCAGAAAAAGCGGCTGGCGCCGACCCGGCGCGTCACGCCCTGCCGGTCCAGGTACTCCAGCAGCGGAATGGCCCGTTTGCGGGTCAGGCCGAATAGTTCCTTGAACAGACCCACTTCGAGGGGATCGCCCTTGGTGAGACGCCCGCGCAGCGCGGCGATGACTTCAGCCAGTGTGTCGGGGTGGACGTAATAGTCGGGCCCCACCCGCACCAGCCGGCGGCTCTTGAGCAGGAAATCCACGGCGGACGCCTCCGCGCGGCCGGCCCGCGCCAGCAGGTCGTGGAGGGCGGCGTCGGTGAGTCCCTCAATTCCGCCGCGTCGCAGCGAGTCCTCGACGCCGGCGATAGCGCCGGCCAGCGAGCTTTCCACCTCCAGCTTGCGCCCAGCCAGCATGAGGCGCTCGGCGTCGGCGTCGATCCTTCCCGCCGCCTGCAGGCTGCAGATCAGGTAAGCGAACGTCTCGTCGCCCATCCCGGGGAAGAGGCTGCGCAGCTCCTGTTTTTTGATTCCGTGGGCGTAGGGGTTGCGGCGATCGTGTTCCTCCATCCGCTGGAGGACCTGGTCACGGAGTCGCCCGGCCGCGGCTGCGCCGATCCACACGGTTCCGTCCGGGGTCAGCGACAGCAGCTCTCCGGCGTGGGCGTCGGCCAGCATCGCCGCAACGCGCGCCGCCGGCAGGCCCGTCAGGTTCACCAGCTCCGCGACGGTGATGCCGTTGCCTTCGCGGGCATCGACCGCCTCGCGGATCCGCGCCGCGTCGCCGGCGCTCTCGAGGCGCGCCAGGCGGGCCTGCACGCGCCGCCCCTCCCGGATGCGGTAGCGGGCGGCATGGATCTCCAGCACTCGGCCGCCGCCCATGGTCCGGAGCGGAGAGTACTGGCGTACGACAAGGTGGTCACCCGGCCAGACCA
>JAAYUB010000171.1 GCA_012517875.1 Acidobacteriota bacterium
GGCGCAGCGGCTCTTCCACTTCGTGACCCGCGAGCTGGCCCTGGTCCCGGTGGCCGTGCCCATGGCCGGGCTGCGGCCGGCGGAGCCGGACGCGGCGCTGGCGGCCGGCGCGGGCGACGTCAAGGACAAGGCAGCGCTGCTCGGGGCGATGCTGGCGGCGGCAGGTCTCGAGGCCGTGCCGGTCTTCCTCAACCGCGACCGGCTGCCGCTGGCGGAGGACGTGCCGGCGATGGAGCAGTTCGACGCACTGGTGCTGCGGCTGGAGCTGCCCGACGGCGTTCCGGTCTACCTGGACCCCGCCGGCAGCAGCGACACCTTCGGCTGGTGCGCCGCCGCGGCGGACACCCGCGGTCTGTTCGTCGGCCGCGACCGGACGGAATTCGCCGACACCGGCGCGGCGACCGGCCCGGCCAACGCGGCCGAGAACCGGATGACCATCCGGCTGGACGCCGACGGCGGGGCGGCGATCGAGGTCGGGGCGGCGCTCAGCGGCCTCTTCGCCACCCGGGCCCGCGAACTTCTGGGGCGGCTGCCCCCCGCGGAGCGCGAGGCGGCCCTCCGCGAGCTGGCCTCCCGCTGGGCCGCCGGCGCCGAGCCGCGGGGCGGCGACGCGACGGGGCTCGAAGCATCCGACTGCGGCGTGGAGCTCCGGCAGGCGATCGCCCGCGGCGATCTGACCGTGCGTCAGGGCGACGTCGTCGTGCTGGACACGCCGTCGCTACCGCTGACGTTCGCCGAGGTCAGCTTCTGGCTCGGTGAACCGGAACGCCGTACGCCGCTGGACCTGGGCGAGCCGGCCGTCAGCCGCACGGTGACGGAGATCCATCTGCCGCCGGGGAGCGAGGTGCTCCACCTGCCGGCGGAAACCGCCCGCAGGACGCCGGCTTGGTCGGCCCGGCGGACCTTCCGCCTGGACGCGGAGCGGGGCATGATCCGCGTGGAGGAGGAGGTCGCGGTGACGCAGCGGACGCTGCCGCCGGCCGACTATGCCGAGACCCGCCGGTTCTTCGAGACGTTCACCGCGCGCGCGGCGGGGCTGATCCTGTACCGTCTGCCGATGGTCGAGGCGCCGGTGCCGCGGAGCGGCCGATGAAGATCCAGGTGGCCCGGAGCGCCGGCTTCTGTTTTGGGGTGCGCCGCGCCATCGATATTGCCCTGCAAGCCGCCCGCACCGAGCAGGACGTTTACATGCTGGGCGAGATCGTCCACAACGAATCCGTCGTGGACCAGATCCAGCGGGCCGGCATCCGGGTGGTGGACCGCATCGACGACATCCCCGCCGGTGTACTCCTGTTCCGCGCGCACGGCTCCACCCCGGAGACGTACGCCGAGGCGGAGGCGCGCGGCCTCAAGATCGTGGACGCCACCTGCCCCATGGTGCTGGAGATCCACCGGATCGTGCGCAACCTCCACGCCGAGGGGTACCAGATCGTGATCATCGGCGACCACAACCACGACGAGGTGCGGGGCATCGCCGGGCAGGCGCCCGGCGCCCGCGTGGTGGCCGCGCCGGTTGATCTCGAGGGCTGGGATCGGCGCTACCCCAAGCTGGGTGTGGTGGTGCAGTCCACCCAGAGCCTGGGCAACGTGCAGCAGATCCTGCCGCAGCTCGTGCGCTTCAGCCGGGAGATCCGCTTCATCAACACCATCTGCAAGCCCACCACCGACCACCAGAGCGAGATCTGCCAGATGCCGCGCCACAACGACATCATGATCATCGTCGGATCGTACACCAGCGCGAACACCCGCCGGCTCACGGAGCTGAGCCAGAGCATCAACCCGCGGACCTATCAGGTCCAGACCGCGGCGGACGTGCGCGCCGAGTGGTTCGAGGGCGTCGAGACGGTGGGCATCTCCGCCGGCGCCTCGACGCCGGACGTGCTCATCCGCGAGGTGGTGGACGCCATCCGCCGGATCGATCCCGGCGCCGAGGTGGACGGCCTCGGCGGCGCATGAGCGGGACCGGCCGGTACCGCCGGTCGGCCTGGCGACGGGCCGGAGAACCAGAGGAGGCGCGGACAGCGTGGACGTGATCCTGGCGGGCCTGAATGTGGACGCAGAACTCCTCCGCGAGTACCCGGAGCTTCTGGAGCGGGCCCGGCAGGCGCTGGCGCCGGATGCGGCGGCCGCCGACCGGGCTGCCCTGGCCGCCGAGCTGGCCGCGCATGCCGAACGCCGGAACCTGACGCCCGAGACGCTGTCGGCCGCCTACGCCCGCATCAGCCGCGACCCGCGCCCGGCGCCGGAACTGCGCGCCGCGGCCCGGGCCGAGGTGGACCGGGCGCGCCGGTCCAACGAGACCATCATCTTCGGCCTGGGGCACGCCTCGGTGGCCGAGCACGCCGTGTTCAACCTCGACGTCCTGGGGATCAGCCGCCTGGCCGCCGAGTTTGTGGAACGCTTCCGCCTCTGCTCCTACACCGAAAAATCACAGCGCTACATCACCCTCACGGGTGACTACGTCACGCCGGTGGAGGTGCTGGGCACCCCGCTGGAGGCGGAGTTCCACGCGCTGGTCGCCCGCCAGGTGGCGTTCTACCACCGCTGTTACGGCAAGCTCGCGGAATACTTCCCGCCGCGGCACCCGGAGCTGGCCGGGGCGAAGGACGGCCGGCGCACCCTCGACGGCTGGGCCAAGGAGGATGCCCGCTACGGCCTGAGCCTGGCTACGGAGACCCAGCTCGGCCTCACCGCCAACGCCCGCAACCTGGAGCGGATCATCCAGGCGGCGGCCGCGCACCCGCTCGGCGAGGTGCGGGAGTACGGCGACCGCCTCCGCCGCACCGTGGGCGGCATCGCCCCGTCGCTCATCAAGTACACCGAGCCGACGGCGCACCACCGCCTGGACCTGCCGCTGACCCGGGAGCGCCTGCGCGCCGCCGCCGAGGGGGGGGCGCCAGAGCTACCGTCCGGCGACGGGGCCGCCTGCCGCATCGTGGACGACGCGGGCCTGGACGAGACGCCGGTCTGGACGGCGCTGATGCACGAGGCGGGCGGACTGTCGGCGGCGGCAAGCCGGCGCTGGGCCGAGACGGCGGGTGCGGCGGCGAAGCGCGCCCTCCTGGCGGGGCTCGTGGAGCACCTCCCGCCGTGGCAGTCGCTGCCGCGGGCGTTCGAACTGGCCGCGGCCACGTTCGAGTGCGTGGTGAGCGCCTCGTGCTTCGCCCAGCTCAAGCGCCACCGGATGGGCACGCTGATCCCGCAGGACTACGATCCGCGGCTCGGCGTCACCGTGCCGGCATCGGTGGCGGCGGTGGACGAGGCGGCGGCGCTGCGGGAACTGGCGGACGCGAGCGCCGTGACGGCCGGCCGCATCGGCGCCCTGGCGCCGCCGGCGGCCGCCTACGCCCTGACCAACGCGAACCGGCGCCGGGTGCTGTTCCGGGTCAGCGTGCGCGAGCTGGCGCACTTCGCGCGGCTCCGCCTGGACGAGCACGCCCAGTGGGACATCCGCGAGCTGGCGGGGGCGATGATGGCCGCGGTCCGGCCGCGCCTGCCGCTGTTCGGGGAGCTCCTCTGCGCCAAGACCGACCTGGCCGCCGCCTGCCGCCGCCTGGCCGATCCCGCCGCGGAGTGATTCACCCGCATCCCCGACATTCACAGAATCTTTGCGACTTCGCGTTTCGGCGAGAGAAAAAAACCGCCGGCAGAAATGCCGGCGGCTTGGGTATTGGTAGCGCTACGGGGATTCGAACCCCGGTTACCGCCGTGAGAGGGCGGCGTCCTAACCCCTAGACGATAGCGCCGAAAGATCGCGCCAATCTCCCGCGGCGCGGGAAGGCCATATTGTATTCAAGCGGCCGGGAAAGTCAATCCAAAATTCGGGCGGCAGGGAAACGGGCAATGTCCACCGGCGGGCACCCCTGAGGTACCGCTTGCCGGCCGTTTGTGTGTGCCGGACGAGATCGGTGAGTCGGTGAATGGGTGAATGGGTGAATAGGTGAATAGGTGAATGGGTGAGTCGGTGAATGGGTGAATCGGTGAATGGGTGAATCGGTGAATGGTGAGACGGCAGGCGAATCAACGATCAACGATCAACAATCAACGATCAACTGTTGATTCTGAGACCCAGCACCCAGCACGCAGGTCCCAGAACCCAGCACCCAGGTCCCAGCACCCAGGTCCGATATCCGAAGTCCGCTTTACGGGAACGAGCCTCTAGCCTCGAGCCTCTAGCCTCGACTCCGACACGATCACGATCACGAAAAAAAAGGCGGGGCCCGAAGGCCCCGCCTGGAGTGGTCACGCGGACCAGCCGGTTCTTAGAACTCGAACCGGACGGAGAACCGCATGTTGAAGGGGCGCTGGAACCCGGTGGGGGTCAGATAGTCAACGTTCAAATCCCCGGGCGCGTTCTCGTAGTTCTCGTCCACGGTGGTGATGCGCTTGAAGTTGCACAGGTTGAAGACGTCCACGCCGAAGCGCAGGCGGTAGTTGTCACCGAAGGTGAACGGATAGCTCATGTGCACGTCGAAGTTGTTGATCCACTCGGTCCGGCCCTCGGAGCCACGGGGTTCCGCCGGGATTTCGCCGGAGTTCTCATACGCCGGGTGAGCCAGCAGTTTGGTGATGGGGGCGCCGCTGGTGCTCCGGAAGCCCACACCCAGGGTGAAGCCGCCGTTGAAGGTGTAGGAGCCGTTGAAGTTCAGGGTGTGGCGCCGGTCGGTGTTCAGGTAGCCGGGGGTGAACTGGTAGAGCAGGTTCTCGTCCAGCCGGAAGTCGTACAGGGAGGTGATGTTGGGGTCATCCTGCCCGTTGTCGTTCCGGTACAGGCCCTCGTAATTGCCCCACAGTTTGGAAAGACGGTAGTTGGCCAGGAACTGGAAGCCCTGGGAGAAGCGCTTTTCCAGGGTCAGTTCCAGGGCGTTGTAAGAGCGCTTCGGATCGGCGAAGCCGTCGGCCAGGCCGTCGGAGCCGATTTCACCGGTGTCATTGATGACGTAGTCGGAGGAGAAGGAGGGGTTGGCGATGACGTAGGTGAAGTACTCGGAGTCCTCAATGTACTGGTTCACGGTGAGGGTGCCCACGTCTTCCAGCATGCGGCCCACTTCGCGGAAGATGTAGCGCATGCCGAAGCTCATGGTGGGATTGAGCTGGTGGTCGAAGCCCAGGACCAGTTCGTTCTGGTACATGGTCTTGGTCTCGGGCACCACGTAGGTGGGATTGGCGCCGGTGCGGGTGACTGTCGGCGGGCTGGGCATATCGGGTTGGGCGAAGGCGCCTGGGGTCGGACGGCCCTGGGCGTCGTAGTTGACATACCACCAGGCGTTGGTCACGCCGTCTTCGGAGCTGAAGGCGCGGACGGCCATGTCGTTGGGGATCTTCTGGTAGAAGCGGCCCCAGTTGCCGAACACCTTGGTCTTGCCGTCGCCGAACAGATCGTAGATCAGACCGACGCGCGGCGCCCAGTTGTTGGTGAACTCATAGGTGATGGCGTTGTCGCCGCCGCCGGACATCTGCTGCCAGTCATAGCGCAGGCCGGCCTTCAGGGTGATCTTGTCGGTGATCTTCCAGGCGTCCTGGATGTAGAAAGAGTGGTACTTGGTCTTGGTCTCGATGTTGGGATCGTTGGCGTTGCCGCGGATCTGCTGCAGCAGCGCATCGGCTTTGGTGATGACGCCGTCGCCGTTGGCATCCCAGTACTGGCCGCCGGAGCCGGGGATGGTGTAGTAGCGCAGGCGGAAAGTGCCGCCGTAGGTGGTGAGGCCCGGGAAATTGCCGAAGGCGGGTACGGAGATCATGGGGCCGGTGTAGCGGCGGACGGCGGTGTAGCCCACGTCCTCGTACATGTAGCCGAAGTCCCAAGTGTGGTCGCCACCGGCGCTGAAGTTGAACGTGGTCTTGACGTTGAACTGCCAGTTCTCGCCGTTGTTGTTCTCGAAGAAGCCCACGCCGCCCATGGCGACCAGGGCCGGTGCGAAGTCAATGTAGTTGGTGTAGCGGATCCGCTCCATGTACAGGAGCTGCTCTTCAAACCGGTTGAAGGCGCGGCCGAGCGACGCCGTCAGGAACCAGTTGTTGGTGATCACGCCGTTGTAGCGGGCGATCCAGTTCCAGGAGCCGTAGGCCAGGCCCGAGTAGTTGTCATCGCCCTTGGAGGTCATGCCGCGGTTAGGACCCACGGCGCGATTGGACGGGTCAGCGAACGTGGAGAACTCGAAGTTGTGGTTGCTCCAGGGCACCCAGGTGGCCTTGGCTGACCAGGAGTAGATGTTGTCCTCGCGGTCGAAGAAGCCCACACCGGGATCGACCCACTGGCCGATGCCGGCCGGGGCCATGGTGGTGATGGTGTTCCACTGGGGGTTGAAGCCCAAATAGAAGAAGAACTTGTCCTTCCAGAGATAGCCGCTCAAGTCGGCGCTGACGTCGAAGGACTCGTTGCGCTTGATCTCGGTGCCGTCGGACACGCGGTAGGTGTTGGTCTGCTTGCGACGGGCTTCCCAGCCACCGGGCTGGCCGTAGAAGTACACGCCGCCGTGGAACTCGTTGCCGCCGGACTTGGTGATGACGTTCACCACGCCGCCGGTGCTCTGGCCGTACTCGGCTTCGAAGCCGCCCTGCTTGACCTGGACTTCCTTCACGAAGTCGAAGGTCACGCCGGAGCCCAGCGAGCCGTACACGTTGGAGTAGGCACCCACCGAACCGTAACCGGTGTTGGTGATGTTCACGCCGTCCACGATGTAGTTGTTCTCCAGGCCGGACGCGCCGCCGATGGAGGGGTTGTTGTCGCCGAGCGATCCGGAATCACCGACGCCGGGGGCCATGTTGAACAGGTTGGTGAAGTTGCGCCGCATGGGCACGCTGGTGAACAGGTCGTCGGAAATAGTGGCGCCCACCGTGGTGGTGGTGGTGTCAACCAGCGGGGCCTCACCGGTGACGGTGATGACTTCGCTGATTTCGCCGGGGTTCAGCACCAGGTTGATGGTCGTGGTGCCGCCCAGGCGGACCGAGATGTCGGTCTGCTCGAAGGTCTTGAACCCTTCCAGTTCGGCCTTCAGGCTGTAGACGCCCGGGGTCAGGAAGGGGAAGGCGAACTCGCCGCTGTCACCGGTGACCATGGTCTTGGTGCCGGTGGCCGAGGTGACGGATACAGTCACACCGGGGATCACGCCGCCGGTCTGGTCCTTGGCCTGGCCCTCGATGCGGCCGTAGGTCATCGTGGCCTGACCTGCCACCAAGCCGGCGCACAGAACCGCCAGCATGGACAGCAGGGCAAACCTGAGGAACGCATGTCTCATACAGGAACCTCCTTTAAGGATGGGTAAGATATTGAGACGATCAGACTAAAAAGACTGACTGGGGTGAACGCGCACCGAACAAACCCGAATGTCCCAAAACCAAAAAACATACGGAATTATAAGCAAGAATCATACCAAAAAATTAACATGGAGGTGAATATGATAACTGTTTGTTACTAAACGGATTATAAATGTGTTGAGAGGGTCGCTTTCAGGGACGGTCCAGATGTATCCAAAATATTGAATATGCTTTCCAATGTATTGGATTGCCTAGGGTTTCAAGGGCGATCCGCCCAGCACATACTGGCGCACGTGAACCACTTCCAGCGGCTCGGGCGTGCCGTCGCGATCCAGGTCGGCCCGGGCGCTGATGGCCAGCGTGCGCTTGCGTTTCTGGTCCGCCGGATCGGGCGGTGTGTAGGCCAGAAGGTACTGGTGCTTGAGATAGGCGCAGACGGTTTTCATCGTGTCGGGAAACGCGTTGGGGTGCTTGGGGAAGAACGCGGCGCCGCCCGAGTTCTCGGCCAGGGTGCGGAGGCGGTGGTCCGCCTGGAAGAAGAGGTGGTGGTCCGAGGTGGACAGGACCGGATCGAGCAGGTTGCGCGCGTGCTGTCCCATGGAGACGGCGTAGATGGGCACGCCCATCACCTGGAGCTGGCGGGACAGCTCGTTGAGGCGGCCGCCGCTCTCGCTCAGGCCGGTGGCCAGCAGGACGATCCCGCGCTTGCCCGGCACCTCGCTCATGCGGCTGACGGTGAACCGGACGCTGTCCAGGAGCTCGATGGAGGAGAGGAAGGTGTAGTTCATGCGGGCGACGGCGCGCAGGATCTCCTCCCGGTCCCGGGTGAAGTCGACGACGACTTCGGGGCGGTTGTTGAAGACAACCAGGGCGCAGTTGTCTTCGACCGCCAGCTCCCGGACCAGCAGGTAGGCGGAGTCCCGCATGTCCTGGAGGATGCCGGCGGTGGGCCGGCTGAACTCGACAAGGAGGGCGACGGAGACAGGCGAGGAGTCGGCCTCGAAGTAGATCAGCTCCTGCGGCCGGCCGTCCTCCCGAACTTCGAAGGCCTCCCGGGGCAGGCCCGTAATCAGGTTCCCCTTCCGGTCCCGGACCTGGGCGTTGAAGCGGACGGCCGACACATCGGCGGTCAGGCTCACCACGGCGTCGCGGGCCGGCGTTTCCTCGACGCCCTTCGTCTTGGGGACGTCCTGGGCCCCGGCGGCGATCGCGCCGACCAGCAGCGCCGCCAGCAGCATCTTGCATCGCATGATGATCGTGATTCGCATGGCCTGAACCCCGGTCATTCTATCACAGAACTCGATGGCCGGAGCACGGCGGGAGTTCAGGGGCGCGGCTTTATTAACCGTGATAATTGATGGTTAATGGTTGAGTCGATTTGAGAGCCGGTGAACCTGCGAACCTGTGAACCTGTGAACCTGTGAACTGTCAAACCCTCGATCCATTTAACCTCACTCACTGATAAATGAAAACGGGGCGCCGAAGCGCCCCTTGCGTGTGGGTCGAAGTTCGAACCCGTCTACTTGATCATATTCAGCTTGCGGCCCACCTTGGTGAAGGCGGCGATGGCCTGCTCCAGATGGTGCTGCTCGTGGGCGGCCGAGATCTGGACGCGGATGCGATCCTTGCCCCGCGGCACGACCGGGAAGGAGAAGGCGATCACGTAGATCCCCTCGTCCAGCATGGCGTTGGCGAAGTCCACCGCCAGCTTGGAGCAGTCGGGGTACTTGCCGAACATGATGGGGGTGATGGGGTGCACGCCGGGGATGATGTCGAAGCCGGCGGCGGTCATCTTCTCACGGAAGTACCGGGTGTTCTTTTCCAGCTTGTCGCGGAGCGCCGTGGTGGAGGAGAGCATGTCCATGACCCGGATGGTGGCCATGACCACGGACGGCGCCACGGTGTTGGAGAAGAGATACGGCCGGGCCTTGTTGCGCATCCAGTCGATGATCTCCTTGCGGCCGGAAATGCAGCCGCCGGACGCCCCGCCGAGCGCCTTGCCGAAGGTGGTGGTGATGATGTCCACGCGGCCCATGACGCCGCAGTGCTCGTGGGTGCCCCGGCCGGTCTTGCCCATGAAGCCGGAGGCGTGGGAGTCGTCCACCATGACCAGGGCGTCGTACTTGTCGGCCAGGTCGCAGATCTCCTTCAGCCGGACGACGTCGCCGTCCATGGAGAAGGCGCCGTCGGTGGCGATCATCTTGAAGCGGCAACCTTTCTCATTGGCTTCCTTGAGGCAGCGCTCCAGCCCCTTGGCCGTCTTGCCGGTGGCCGGGTCCAGTTCCTCGACGTCGCGCATGTCGGAGTGCTTGTAGGCCCACCGCTGGGCCTTGCAGAGGCGCACGCCGTCGATGATGGAGGCGTGGTTCAGCGCGTCGCTGATGATGGCGTCCCCCTCGCCGAGCAGCGGCTCGAACACGGCGCCGTTGGCGTCGAAGCAGGAGGAGAACAGGATGGTGTCGTCCATGCCCAGGAACTCCGACACCTTCCGCTCCAGGGTCTTGTGGATGTCCTGGGTGCCGCAGATGAACCGGACCGACGACAGGCCGTAGCCGCGGTGGTCGATCCCCTCGTGGGCGGCCCGGATCAGCTCGGGGTGGGAGGAGAGCCCGAGATAGTTGTTGGCGCAGAAGTTGAGGCACTTCTTCCCCTTGACCACGATCTCGACGCCCTGGGCGCTCTCGATGATCCGCTCGTGCTTGTAAAGCTTTTGCTCTTCGAGCTTACGGAGTTCATCGGTCAGGAAGTCTTTGAGCTTTCCATACATATGCCTACTCCTTGAAAAAGTGAATTGTCTCCGGGGGACCTGGGACCTGGGTTCTGGGACCTGGTCTTGAAACTACTAAATTGTCTGTTTCGAGCTCACTCATACTGCACCGGTTCATGCACTCGATAGGGCTCGATGGATTTATACAAGTTACGCAACATCTTTCCGACACGAGCCAATTGTTCCATCACTGAGGATAAATCCTGTGCGGAGAGGTAATCCAATCGTTGACTGATGATCAATTGCGTTTCCAGCTCCGCAATTGATCCCAAGGCAATGGACAGAAAACGGAGATATTCACCCGTTCCAATGCGAGCATGACCCTCGGCGATGTTGGAAGGGATGGAGACGGCGGCGCGCCGCATCTGGGAAGTCAATCCATATTGTTCTGATCGAGGGAAAGATTTTGTCAGTAAATAGATTTTCTTAGTAATATCAAGACTGTCCTGCCAAACCCTCAGATCTCGGTAACTTTTAAGTGATGATTCTTGTCCCGGCATTTTTTTGATGACGCCTTTCCGCTCAACGATCACCGCAAGCCAGCTCCAGCAGTGAATCCATCATATTCTTGATCCGAAAAACCAGGACCCAGAACCCAGGTCCCAGGTCCCGGTTTTGAAATTCATCCCCCAGCCAAGTTACATTCTCTTCCGGGCGGCGGCGAATTCGGCGGCGTCGGGGAACAGGACCACCTTGGCCGACTGGCGCGGGCGGCTCAGCATGGCGTCGAAGCCCTTCACGTAGTCCTCGAGGCTGAACATGTGGGTGATCACCGGACGGATGTCGAGGCGGCCGGTGGCCAGCAGGTTGCGCACCCGGTACCAGGTGTCGAACATGAGCCGGCCGTTGATGCCGTGGATCTGGGCGCCCTTGAAGACGATGCCGTTGTTGTAGTCGATCATGGTGGGGGATTCGGCGGCGATGCCGAACGCAGAGAAGCGGCCGCCGCGGCGCAGCATCTTGAAGCCCTCGGTGAGTGCCTGCGGCGAGCCGGCCATGTCGAGCACGATGTCGGCGCCGGCGCCGTAGGTGTGGTCCTTGACGAAAGCCACACGGTCCACGTCGTCCTTGTTGGCGTAGAGGAGGAAGTCCGCGCCCATCGTCTGGGCGATCTTCAGGTTGAACTCGTACTTGCCCACGATGAAGATCTTGGCCATGCCGCAGACCCGGGCCACGCCCGCCGCGAGCAGCGCCGCCGGACCGTCGCCCAGGATGACCACGGTCTTGCCGGCGACGTCGAAGTCCTCGCCGAGCACCGTGTACACGGCGTTGCCCAGCGGCTCCTGGATGGTGGCCAGCTCGGGCGGGATCGATGCGTCGTTGATCCAGCACACCGACTCCGGTACGGCGAAATACTCGGCGAAGGCGCCGTCGCAGTCCACGCCCAGGATCCTCATGTGGTCGCCGATGTGGAGCTGTCCCAGCAGCGCGGTCAGATCGCCGGGATCATAGATGTGGGTCTCGGCCGAGATGTAGTCGCCCACCTTGACCCGCTTCACGTGGCCGCCCACCTCGACGACCTCGCCGGCCACCTCGTGGCCCATGATCTGGGGGAGGCGCTTCTCGCCGATCCGGTTGGCGGCCCAGGCGTCCCACTTGTAGATGTGGACGTCGGTGCCGCAGATGGAGGTCGCCCGCACCTTCACCAGCACCTGGTCGGGGGCGATCTTGGGGAGGGGCCGTTCCAGCAGTTCGCCGCCGAGCTCCGGGCGGGTTTTGACCACCGCTTTCATTGTTTCAGCCATACGATCTCCTTGTTCGGATGAATAGATCAGTGTTTTGAAAAAAGCTATTATCCAATGCCGGCGGGAAAAGTTCAAGGCGGTTTTACCCGCCGTCGGGCGCCGCGCGCGGCGAATGGCGGGGAACTCAGCGGATGACGAACACGCGGTCGAGCTTGGTGCTCTTGAAGATCTTCAGGATCGGCGGGGGGACCTCAGTCAGGACCAGATCGCGGCCGTGGTTCTTGAGCTCGAGGAACAGCTTCAGGATCTCGCCGATGCCGGAGCTGTCGATGTAGGTCACCGCCGCTAGCCGCAGGACGACGCACATGGCGGGCGGGTAGACGGCGTTGGCCAGCATCTCCTGAAAGTCCGCCAGACCCTCGCCCAGGCAGATCCGGCCGGCCGGTTCGAGGACAAGCTGTTGTGCGTTGTCATTGTCCACGACGTGTTACCTCGCTTGTGATATCCGTCCGCCGGCTCACGCCGTGACGGCCAGCATGCGCTCCAGAGCCAGCCGGGCCGGCGCGGCGACCGCCGCCGGCACGGCCACCGGCTCCGGCGGGGCGCCCGCGGCCAGCCCCTCGAGGACCGTCCGCAGCGCCGGCAGCCGGTTTCGGCGCATGGAGCCGCAGCGGGCGCCGAAACGGGTCAGCGGCTCCACCCGCCGGTCGGCGTGCCGGGCGGCCAGCCGGTCCACCAGGTTGAGCTCGGTTCCCACGACCCAGTGGCTGCCGGGCGGCGCTTCGCCGACTGTCCGGATGATGAACTCGGTGGAGCCGGCGAGATCGGCCGCCTGGACCACTTCGAAGGCGCACTCGGGGTGGACGACAATGCGCGCCTCCGGCGCCCGGCGGCGGAAGTGCGTCACGTGGCTGCGCTTGAACATCTGGTGGACGCAGCAGTGGCCGGGCCAGAGGACGATGCGCGCTGCGGCCAGCCGTGCCGGATCCAGGCCGTCGCCGCGCCCGTCGGCGGACCAGAGGACCACTTCGCCGGGGGGGACGCCGAGGTCGTGGGCGGTGTTGCGACCCAGGTGCTGGTCGGGCAGAAACAGGATCCGGTCAGCTTGCCCAAACGCCCAGCGCATGACGTGGGTCGCGTTGGACGACGTGCAGACGCAGCCCCCGTGGCGGCCCACGAACGCCTTGATCTCGGCCGCTGAGTTGATGTAGGTCACCGGCAGGGTCCGTCCCGGCAGCGCCGCCAGATCGTCCCAGCAGCGGGCCACTGCCGCCGCGTCGGCCATGTCGGCCATGCTGCAGCCGGCGCCGGCGTCGGGCATGAAGACAGCCTGCTCGGGCGCGGTGAGGATGTCGGCGCTCTCGGCCATGAAGCGCACGCCGCAAAGGACGATCCACTGGGCGTCGCGGCGGGAAGCCGCTGCCTGGGCCAGTTTGAGGGAATCGCCGACGACGTCGGCCAGCGCCACGATCTCATCCTGGACATAGTGGTGCGCCAGGATGAGGAGCCGGCCGGCCAGACGGTCCCGCAGGCACCGGATCGATTCCGGCAACTCGGGCGGGATGCCGGCTGCCGCCGGCAGGTGAGCGTGGCGCGGGCCGGCCATGGGCCACTCCTCCGGGCGGATCACGGGGTGATCGATCAGGATTTGATCTTCAGGATCTTTTTCAGCTGGGCTTCCTGCACGCGGATCCGGTGGATCCGGCGGCGCAGGCGCTTGACCTGGGCCCGGACGACCTTGATCTGGGCGTGGTCATGGGTCTCGGCGGCGAGCAGGGTCCGCTTGCTGCGGATGAGCGGACCGAGCTCGGTCCGCACCTTCAGCCGCTGGGCCTCGAGCTGGTCGATGGCGTCGGCGTGGCTCAGGTCTTCCTGGAAGGTGCCCCGCTGGCGCATGGCCGCCACGATGGCCTCGATCAGCTCGCCCTTGGCCATGCCGGAGGCGCCCTTGATCTCCTCGTACGCGTGGGCCATCTCGCGCAATTTCGTGGCGGTCAATTTTTCGAGTTCGCTCCGTTTGGTCACGTCGTCCTCCTCATTTCGGCTGTTGCGGCTTCATCTTAGCGGGACTCCCCGCCGACTGCAACCGCAAATTCCACCCGCCGGGCCGGTCCGTCACTTGGGCGGCTCCGTCTCCCCCGCCTGCCGCCGCATCGTCGCGGCCCGCTCCGACTGGCCGAGCCGGTCGTACATCTCGGCCAGCTCGCGATACTGCCGCTGGCTGGGCACAGCGACCCGCAGGAACGCCTCGAGCGCGGCGCCGGCGTCCGCCGGCCGCTCCAGCGTCAGCAGGACGCGGGCCATCAGAACGTTGGTCTCGGGCCGGTACTCTTTCTGGGCGCGGGCGCGCTCCAGCAGCTCCAGCGCCCGGGCGGAGCGGCCGGCCTCGAACTCGAGCCGGGCCAGTTCGACCAGCGCGGGGACGAAATCGGGGCTCTTGAGCACGGCCCGGTTCAGCGCCGCGGCGGCCGTCTCGGTGTGCTGTTGCTTCAGGTAGATCATGGCCCGGTGGTAATCGTAGATGCCGGCGTCGTCGGCGGCCAGGGTCGCTGACGCGTACACGCGCTGCGGCGGCCGGCGGTTGGCGGCGTCGATGATGAAGTTCAGGTTGGCGCTGGCGATGGTCCGTCCCGACGGCTCCTTCACCGAGACCACCAGGGTGTGCCGACCGCCGAACAAGCCGGTGAGCGGGAGCTGCTTGAAGCTCAGCACGCATCCGGCGGCGTTGGCCGTGGACTTGGCTACGGTGTCGGTGACGACCTTGGCTTCGGCGGTGCCGCCCGCGGGGAGGATGCGGTACTCCACGGTCAGGGTCTCGGCGGGATCCTCCCGCACGGCGTCGGGGGGATAGTAGTACTGCAGCAGGACATTCAGCTTCTCGGCGGGGCTCAGCGTTTTTTCCAGGAGCGGCGTGAAGCTGTAGCCGAAGAAGCTGAACGCCAGGTTGGACAGCGCGTCGTACGCCCGCTCCACGGGCTTGTAAGACTCTACCGCGATGAGCGGGCCCATGGCGGGGGCGGCGACGGGGAACTCCGGGATGTCCACCGTCTTGCTGAACTGGTGGGTCTGGCTGGTGATCTTGTTATAGACCAGCAGGTCCAGCTTGAAGTGGCCGGGCACGATGCCCACCTTGTCGAGGAACACCATGGGCTGGTGCTGGACGGTCTTGAACTCCGCTTCGGAAAAGTACTGGACGAAGTCCTGGCTGGAGCGGTGGAGCACCTGGTCCTTGTCGTCGGAGATGTTGAGCGTGATCTGAAGTGCGGCGTAGTACTCGTCCTTGTAACGGGCGATGCTCAGGTCCTTGGGCGCGATATAAAACCCGTAATGGAGGAGGGTGCGCCCCTCGCTGTCGGTGAACGGCAGGAAGGCCGCCTGCATGGGCACGAAGCCGAAGGTGTATCGGGTCTTCACCTTCTCGCGGAGCTTGGAGTCCGCCGGCAGGAA
>JAAYUB010000172.1 GCA_012517875.1 Acidobacteriota bacterium
AGGACCCAGAACCCAGGTCCGAGGTCCGATATCCGATTTCCGATTTCTGATATCCGCATGACGGGAATGAGTCTCGAGTCTCGAGTCTCGAGCCTCGATTACGATGACGAGCACGAGCGAGAGATACGCGCGGGATTGACACGGATGGCGGCACCGGGGCACAATGGCGAGGCACGGTTTGGGGTGCCCCGGCTGCGGCCGGGGCTGAGAGCACACCCACTGAACCTGATCCGGGTCATGCAGGCGCTAGGAAAACCGTAGCCAGCGAAAGCGGCTGCCTCCTGCGCGGCGCCCGGACGGGCGCCGCGACGCTTTTCAGGAGGATCGACATGGAAACGCAGGTATCCCGCGCCATTGTCCGGAGATTTTTTCAGAAGCTGGACGACCACCTCGTTGTGGATGTGGCCGTGGTGGGCGCCGGCCCGTCGGGCCTGGTGGCCGCCGCGCTGCTGGCCGAAGCCGGCCGGAAGGTGGCGATGTTCGAACGCACCCTCAAGCCCGGCGGCGGCATCTGGGGCGGCGGCATGCTGTTCAACGAGATCGTCGTGCCGTCGGATGCCCTGGCCGTCCTCGACCGGTTCGGCATCGGCCACCGGCCGGCCGGCGACGGCCTGCACACCGCCGATGCGGTGGAGGTCGCCGGCGGCCTGATCTTCGGAGCCGCGAAGGCCGGGGTGAAGATCTTCAACGCCGTCGAAGCCGAGGACGTGGTGTTCAAGGAGGGCCGGATCGCCGGACTGGTCGTCAACTTCGCACCGGTCCGCCGGCTGGGCATGCATGTGGATCCGCTGTTGGTGGCCGCCCGCGCGGTGCTGGACAGCACCGGGCACCCCAGCGAGGTGGCGGCCATGGCGGCCCGCAAGGCGGGCATCCGCCTCGAGACCGACACAGGCGGGATCGTGGGCGAGAAACCCGCCTGGGTGGACCAAGGGGAGCGCATGACCGTGGCGCAAACGAAGCGGCTCTACCCCGGTCTCTATGTTTCCGGGATGGCCGCCAACAATACCTCGGGCGGCTTCCGCATGGGGCCCATCTTCGGAGGAATGTTTCACTCCGGCGAGAAGGTCGCCCAGCTCATTCTCACGGACCTCGAAGCCGGCAATTGAGGGCGGCGAACGATTCTGACCGGCACACCGCCGGCGATCGCACCACACGGCGCGGAGCGGGCCCTCGATGTCAGCCCTGCCCGCCCCGCTCCGGCGACCTGTCCGGAGCAGCGGTTCGACAGCCGGATGTGGCGCCGCCCGGCCGACGGTCCCACCCGCCCGGTCGTCTCCCGCGTTCGCCGCCCCAGTGGTATAATTGGGCCGACAACGATATTCCGATGACCACAACCTGTCTTGGGAGGTGACCATGCAACTGGCATCTCGGACATGGGTTGGATCAGCCCCCACGGGGTTGTGCCTGGCCGCCCTGGCGGCGGTGATGTTCTGCCTGGCCGATGCGCCCCATGCAGCGCGATGGGAAACCGTGGCCACGGGGGGCAACACCGTGAACACGGCCGGCGGCGAAATCTGCATTGACTCGATGAAGCCCGGAGCCGCCTATATCTACCAGCCGCGGACCTACGGGTACGATCGGGACTACGCCGTCTCCTTCGATTTCCAACTGCAAGTTCCGGACGGCCACTGGCTGACGCTCTTCGACGATGGCTTCATCCATGTCGCCACCGACTGGGGCGCCACGATCACCCACTTTCAGACCGGGCGGCCCTACAACTGCGTGCCCCCGATCATGACGCTCGAACTGAACCGGTGGTACCACTTCCGGATTGAGGCCCGTCCACAGCAGAAGGCCTTCGACCTGTTCGTGGACGGCAAGCGGGTCGGCGGAGCGGTCAATCTGGAGCCCGGCGTGGCGGCCGCCCCGAACGTGCCCACAGGCAGCATCGAGCTGGGCGACTCGGAACCGACGGCGTATAACCGCGGGAAGGGTTGCTGGCGCAACCTGTCATGGACAGCGCCCGGCGGCGGACAACCTCCCCCGCCACCACCTCCTGCCGATCCCGGTTCGCTGGAAGGCGAATGGACCATCACCTGGCGGGGTTCCATCAACCAGACCCACACCCTGAGCTTCACCCGAAGCGGCGGCGGATTCACCGGCCGCTACACCGACATCAATGACGTTAGCGTCTTCACGGCATCCGTACACACCGGGCGCGGCGGCCGGGTGGTATCCATCCTGCAGAGTAACGTGACCGGCAACATCCGGGACGACTACTTCGCGGTCTATGGCGGGATTCTGCGGGACGGGGTGATCGAGGGCACCTTCTGCGACGTCCAGGGTCATCAAGCGGAGATTCGCCTGGTTCGCACACGCTGAGGGTGCCGGGACACGCCGGATGCCGATCGCTGTTGATCGGAAAGAGCTGTTGTTTCCTGGGGCAGGGTCGGTCCGAAGCATCGGCGACGAGTGTGCGGTCGGCCGGTGACGGCGCGGCGTCACTCCAGCGGCGGATCGGCTGCAGCCGGTGGGGCCGCGGTGCCGGTTCGGTTGAGCTCCCAGATGACCCTGAGGCCATGCAGGGACAGGAAGGCGTCGTAGCGGGTCACCGTGGTGGCGACCTGGGCGATGATGTTGAGCAGCCCGCCGGTGGCGACCACGGCTGGAGCGGCGCCCATGGCGCGGCCCATCTCCCCGCAGACGCGGTCCACCAGGCCGGCGAAGCCGTAGACCATGCCGGCGCGCATGGCGCCGATGGTGTCGCGGCCCAGCGCCGACTCGGGCTGGGCCATGTCGATCTGGGGCAGTTTGGCCGCGTTGGCCGACAGCGACTGCGCCGCCGACAGGATCCCCGGCGCGATGGCCACGCCCACGATCTCGCGCGCCGCCGACACGGCGACGAACGCCGTGGCTGTGCCGAACGACACAATGATCGCCGGCAGCGGGTAGCGGACGGCGGCGCCCGCGGCCAGGCAGAGCAGGTCGGAGCCGAGTTCCGCCGGGTGGGCCGTCCGCACCGCGACGCCGGCGTCCAGCCCGTGCCGGATCACCAGGCACGGCCGGCCGGTGACCTTGGCCACCGCCCGCTCCAGGAGCGGCAGCACCGGCGGGACCACCGACGACAGGGCCGCGCCGTCGAACGACCGGCTGTCGATCCCCTCGCCGGCCAGCAGCGCCCGGATGAGCACGGCGTACTCGTCCGAGGTCTTGTGGGCATCGGTGGCGATGCGGAAGTTGACGGCCAGCGCGTCGCCGCGGAACACGCCGAACTTGATCTGGGTGTTGCCGCAGTCCACGGCCAGGAGTCGGGTGGGTTCGGTCATCACGGGCTCCTCGGGAACATTGGACATACCTTACATCACGCGGCCGGCTCAGTCAATTCATCGAGACTCGAGGCTCGTTCCTGTTTCTGTGTTCGTGCTCGTGATCGTAATCGTGATCGTAATCGGACACCGGACTTCGGATTTTGGACAGCGGGTGTCGCCCCCGCACGATCTGACCCTATTCCAACAGCCAATAGCAGCAATCAGCTATAACCAAAAATTACTCCCATTGACCCATTCACCGATTCACCGTCTATCTGAGCTGTTGTCGCTCCAACAGCAATCGGGCGATCAGGGCCGTCCAGATGTACTGCCGGTTCCAGCCGGCCTGGCGGTCGTCGGCGGAGTAGAACTCCCAAAAGCTGTGGTTCGCCCTGAGCTGCCATGCCACTGTGGCCGCGACCCGGTCGGCCAGCTCCTTCGCCTCGCGGTGGAAGTGGTAACGCACCAGGCCGCGGAACAGAAGGTACTGCCACGGCACCCAGACGGGTCCGTTCCAGTAGCCCATGGGATTGTAGTCGGGATCGTCGGCGGCGAGGCTGGGCACGCCGAACTCCCGCCGGAACGTCGCCGGGTTGTTCACGTGTTCCCGCAGCCGCGCCGCCTGCTCGGGTGTGGCCACGCCGGCCCAGAGTGCCAGGAAGCCGATGATCTCCTTCACCTTCAGGTCGTCGGGCGCGTTCAGGGTGAAGTCGTGGTCGGCCTTGTCCACGTGGTAGTAGAAGCCGGTGGACGGATCCCAGAACGTCGCGTTGATCCGCTCGGTGCGGCTTCTGGCCTCGGCCCGCCAGCTCTCGGCTTCGCCGGCCAGGCCCAGCTCCGCCGCCATGTCGGCCAGGGCGTCCGCCTCGGCCACCAGCAGGATGTTCAGGTCGGCGGCCTCCAGTCGGTCGGGTTTGTCCACCCGGTCCCACACCGCCACGCGCGCGTCGCGCACCGATTCCAGCTCACCGTGACCGCCCCACTCGCAGAGGCCGTCGCCGTCGGTGTCGCGCTGCGCCGGCCAAAACCGGTAAAACTTGACGCCGGCGGCGTACGCCTCCGCCAGAAACTGCCGGTCGCCGGTCTGCCGGTACAGTTCCCGGTTCGTCCAGTTGAACCAGGGCGCCGCCGAGGTGGGGCGTCCGCCGGTGGGGATGGTCTCGTCCAGGTACGGACCGCTGCGGTAGTTGATGTAGCCGTCGGGCCCCTGCCGGTCGATGAAGACGCGCTGCGAGTCCAACGCGGCGGCCGGGTCCATGAGCGCGCCGGCGAGCATCACCAGGCTCTCGTGGAAGACCTGTCCGCCGTAGCCCCAGCCCCACCGCGGCTCGCGGGAGAAGACGTAGTAGTTCGTGCGGCACTTCCCCTCGGGGGGCATCAGGCACTGGCGGAACAGGCTGAACGCCTGCCAGTACACGGCCGCCTCGTCCGCCGACAGGCCCTTCGGCTCCGGAATCCGCGCGTAGGCGGCGGCCGATTCGGCCTCCGCCGCGACCAGGTCCAGCCCCAGCGCCACCCGGGCCGCCGCCTCGGTCTCCGCCGGCGGATCTCCCGCCGGCCCCGCCGCGCGGGCCACCCGCAGCCGTACCGCCTGACTCGGCGCGATCGCCAGGTTCTTCTGCAGCGCCAGCACGGGCGCGCCCGCCTCCGGCAGCCGCCGGCCGAGCTCCGGCTGGGCGGCGTCGGCGCGCCAGGCGGCCGCGCCTTCCGGCGTCGCCTCCAGCGCGTCGTAGCCGCCCCAGCCGTCGACCATGGCGTCCAGGAGCAGCATGTCCTGCTGGTCTTCCACGACGGGGATCTCGTGCTCGATCATCCACGCGTCGCGGGGTTCGCGGTGGCGGAAGGCCAGGCCGTCCCAACCCGACAGCAGCGCCGGCGCCTCCAGCCCGCCCGCCAGGCGGTGGAAGAGGGGGTAGACGGTTACGGCGGCGGTCTCCCCGCCGTCGTTGGTGAGCGTCACCTCGAGCAGCGCGGCGCGGGAGCTGTGCACCGCGAACACGAGGTCGAGCCGGACATCCCTAAATGGGCGGGCCGTGGCCCGCACAAGGTCGCTGTACGAGGCGATGATCACCGGTGGCGCCCAGTACTCCTCGAGCCGGTGGACCAGCCGGCCGTGGCAGCGGAAGGCGATGCCGAGGCTGCCGCCCGCCTCGCTGAAAAACTCGAGGCCCCGTCCGTCGTCGAACCACATGAACTGGTAGGCGTGGTCCAGCCGGTACTCCGAGCGCGCCGGTGCCGCGGCGTACGTGGTGAAGACCGGCGCGTCGCGGCTTGCTGACAGCGCGCCAGGCCAGCCGGTGGCCGCCGCCGGGGCGGCCAGCGCGGCGAACAGTCCCGCGAGAATCAGAGTGCGTCTCATCGCCGGCCGCCTTTCCGCCCGCCGGACTCCGGTTCGGGCGGCGGCGCTGTCAGGCGCACGGTCACCGTGTGGTCCAGCCACGGGGCGTCGCCGGACGGGAAGTCCACCACCAGCCGGACCGGCCCGCCGGTATCCGGCGCCCGCGCCGCCCCCTCCACCGCCGCGACGGTCCACGCGCCCGGCGCCAGCTCCAAGGTCTCCCGGCTGCCGGGACGCCCCTGCAGGCGCACGGTGAGTGCGCCGCCGGCGAAGGCGGTGTCCACCACGCGGAAGGCGCCCGAAACGTCGTCCGGCACCGGCCGGGGCACCGGCGGCACCAGTTCCGGCCCCAGGGCATGACGGATCTCCAGCGTCGTCCGGCGATAGACGCGGACGGTGATGTCCAGGCGGACGCCGTCGGGGCCTTCGGCTGCGCCGGCGTCGGCGAGGGCGCCGTCGAGGCGCACCCGGCCCACCCGCGTGCCGGCGGGGAGCAGCGGCCGGAAGCGGATCTCCAGCGGCGCCTCGCCCGTGTGGGTGAAGGTGTAGACGCTGGCGTCCGCGCGGCGCTCCAGCGTCAGATGCAGCACGTGCCCGCCCACGCGGAGCCGCTCCACGCTCACGCGGTCCCAGTGAGCCGGGAAGGCCGGCGCCAGCTCCACCCGGTGCGCCAGCGCGGCGGGGCGCAGGCCCAGCATCCCCTCGAGGACCGGCTGCAGCACCATGGTTTCGGACCAGCACTGGTGCGGACAGACGCCCGACGGCCGGTAGACTTCGCCGTCCATGACCTCCTCGACAAAGCCGCGGGCCCAGTGCCGGTAGATCCCCAGCGTGCCCATCAAATGAGTGAATCCCGCCAGCGGACGGCCGTGGCGATACTCGGCCAGGGCGGTCCATCCGGTGAAGAGCGGCCAGACGCTGCCGGTGTGGTAGCCGCGCGGGTTGAACAGCGCGCTGCGCGCCTCCACGATGCGCACCCCCCAGTCGGCGGAGAACTCGTTGCCCGCCCACCGGTCCAGCATGGGCGGCGCCTTGTCGGCGTCCACCAGGCCGAAGAGCATGGCCACCGCCGGCAGCACCGTGGGCTCGGCGTTGTAGCGTCCGTCACGGAGCTTGCCGTAGTACAGCGAACGGAGCGCACCGTTCCAGAAATCGGTGTTGATGCGCCGGCGCACCGCCAGCGCGGCCGCGCCGTAGCGCTCCGCCTCGTCGGCCAGCCCCTGCGCCGCGGCCATCTCGGCGGCGACCTCCAGCGCCGCGCCCCAGCACGCGGCCAGGTACAGCGTGGTGTGGGCGCCGTACAGGGCGCCCCCCTCCACCCAGCCGTGGCCCACCCGGGTGTTCTCGATAAGCCCGTCGCCGTCGGTGTCGGTGGCAAAGCAGAAGTCGAGCGCGCGCTTCAGACTCGGCCAGGCGGCGCGGATAAACGCCAGGTCGCCCGAGGCCCGCAGGTAGCGGCCGGCCAGCACCACGTACAGCGGCGTGGCGTCGGCGGCGTCGTAGTGGACGACTCCGCTGGTGGTGGCCTCGTGGAAGATCTTGCCGTCCGCGGCCTGGAAGCGTCCGTAGAACTCCAGTACCGACCGAACCGCCGCGAAGTCGCCGTAGCCGGCCAGCGCCAGACCGGCCCACTGGCCGTCGCGGCCGAAGTACCAGGCGTAGCCGGGCCGGCCGTTCACGGCGTGGCCGCCGTCCCAGCCGCCGGCGGTGGTGGCGAAGCCGGCCAAGAGCGACAGCCCCAGCCGGGGCGTGTCGGCGAGGAACCGGTCGGCGCCCACCAGCGCCCAACGGTAGCCCTCGTTGAACACCGGGTCCGGCGTGGTGACCGCGACGGACCGGGCCAGCAGATCGCGGGCACGCCGCGCCGCCGCCGCGTGGATCGTCTCGGGGTCGGCCACCGCCGCCCGGTAGGCCGCCTCGGCATCGGCGAGCCCCTCCCCGGACGCGGCCAGGATCAGGTCCAGGTTGTCGTTGGGCGCCAGGCGGAACCGGAACAGCGCACCCACTTGCAGCCGCTCGGTGGGCGTGCCGCGCCAGTCGGCCCCGCTCCCCCCGAAGCCATCGTAGCGGCCCGCCATCACCTGGAGGGGGCGGCGGTTGGCGCCGATCACCGCCGCCGCGCGCTCGCCGCCGTCCTGCACCAGCAGGGCGCCGAGGCCGTCGTCCCACGCGTGGG
>JAAYUB010000173.1 GCA_012517875.1 Acidobacteriota bacterium
CATCACCTTCTTCATGGTCACCACCGTCTTCACCGCGATCCACGGCATCGACTACGGACTCCCCAAGAAGGAGATGTCCTCCAACATCAAGCCCCAGGAATCGGTGTACATCCACCTCAAGGCCAGCGGCGAGATCACCCTGGATTTTGTGCCGGTCAGCTCCATGGAGCAGCTCGCCTCATACATCAAGGGCAAGATGGAACAGACTCAGGGACGCAAGCCGGTCATCCTGCGGACCGATCCCGAGGTGCCCTACGGGGTGACGGTCGAAGTCCTGGACGTGCTGAAACAGCTCGACATCCAGAACATCTCGATCCCGACCCAGACCGACATCGAGCTGTGGAAGGATTATTTCCGCGATTGACCCGGCCGGCGGCCGCCGGGCTCGCCCGCGCCCGCCGCGCGCCCCCGCACTGAAACTTCCGGACCCGATCCGATTCTTAGCGGATGGCGGCTCGGAATGACGCCACACAGGTGAACGCCATGGGAAATCCGACGATCCGACATCCTTTCCGTCCCGCGGCCCGCGGACTGCGCGCCGTTTGGCTGGCGGTGGCGCTGGCCCTGGCCGCCGGCGCCGTGCTGGCGGATTACAACGACGCCATCATGCTCTTCAAGCGGCAGAAATACCGCGACGCGCTGCGCCGGATCCAGCCCGACGTGACCAAGAATCCTGAGTGGGAATTCGGCCACCGGTTCGTCGGAATGTGCTACTTCAAGCTCCGGGAGTACGATTCGGCGGTGCGGGCGTTTGAGCGGGCGGCGGAGCTCAAGAGCACCGAACCGTCCACCTTCCTCGGCCTGGCCGAGTCGTACTACCAGATCGGCCAGCTGGACAAAGCCGTTGAAACCCTCGACCGCCATAAGGCACTGTTCACCAAACGCAGCGACCTGTACAACCTGTACCGTATCCGCGCCTTCACCACCTTCAAGCAGGGCCGGTACTACGATTCCGCCGACGCCGTGGTCCAGTCGTTTCAGTACGCGTCGGGGAGCGCGCAAGACTGGCTGATCCTCGGCCTGAGCTACTTCCGGACCAACCAGGACGACAAGGCCCGCCAGGCGCTGAACACCGTGCTCCAGATGGACAAGGACAACGCCACGGCGAAGGAGTATCTCGGCCGCCTGCGGCTGCGCGAGGGTGAGTCCGCCCTCAAGAACAAGAACTACCCGCTGGCCCGGGACGTGTTCACCGCCCAGCTCCAGAGCAACCCCGGGGATGCCGCCAGCGCATTCAACCTGGCGCTGGCCCAGATCGGTCTCAAGGACTGGGCCAACGCATTGGCGTCACTGGACAAGGCGAGCGGCGCCTTCGGCAGCGAATTCCGCTATCATTATTTCCGCGGCTTTGTGCTGGAGAATCTGGGGAAGTATTCGGAATCGGAGCAATCGTACCAGCGGGCGCTTCAGCTCGAAGCGAACGCCCAAGCCCGCGAAGCCCTCCAGCGCGTACAGCGCCGCAAGGCAAACAAATGAACCCGGCTGCGGGCGCGGCCGGGTTCCGGACAGGGTTCAGAAGCTCTTGATCGCGTCGTCGACGGTCTTGTAGTACTCGAACACCGTGATCAGCTTGGTGATGGTGAGCAGATCCACGATCCGGTCGGTGACGTTGGCCAGCTTCAGGGTGCCGTTGGCTTTCCGCATGGTGGTATAGCAGCGGATCAGCTCGCCCAGTCCGGAGCTGTCGATGTACGGCACGCTGGACAGGTCGAGGATGACTTTCTTTGTATTCTTGGCCAGCAGGTCGTCGATCTTTTTCTTGATGGCAATATCGCCTTCGCCCATGAGGATCTTGCCGTGGATTTCCAGTACGGTGATCCCGTTCACCTCTTTCTCATTGATCTGCATGGGAACCTCCTAAGGATAATTGGCGAAAACAATTATTACCACATGTTTAAAAAGGATGTCAAACGCTTTTATGGTACGGATAATCAAAGCGATCGGCCGAAAAAATGCTTGCAATGCCATGTGGCTTGTGATTGAATACGCGGTCTGCATATTTTGACACGGAGGCGTACGTTGCTCACAATCAGGTTAACCCGCAGAGGCTCCAATAAGCGGCCCGATTACCGTGTGGTGGTGACGGAAAAATCGGCTCCCCGAGACGGGCGGTTTGTGGAAATCGTCGGGCATTATCATCCGAAATGCAATCCGGCCCAGGTCATCCTGAACATGGACCGGATCCAATACTGGCTCAGCAAGGGGGCTCAGCCCTCCGATACAGTCCGACGACTGATCGACAATGCGGCAGCCTCCAAAACCTCGGAATCGTCGTCATAACGCCCTGTTACCGCATGTAGTACTGGAACTCGCTCGAATCACAGGAGGAGCGCATGAAAGAGTTACTCGAAATGATCGCGAAGGTGCTCGTCGACAATCCGGAACAAGTCCAGGTCACTGAAGTGGAAGGTGAACAGACGACTGTTCTGGAACTGCGCGTGGCGCAGGTCGATTTGGGCAAGGTCATCGGTAAACAGGGGCGGACAGCGCGCGCCATCCGCACCATTCTGGGCGCGGCCGGCATGAAGATGCATAAGCGGTTCGTGCTGGAGATTCTGGAATAGAAGCAGGTGACCACGCCCGATCATCTGGTAATCGTCGGTACCATCGTCAAACCGCACGGGATACGGGGAGAGCTCGTTGTGGACCCCCTCAGCGACTCTCTGGAAATGTTCAAGCAGGGCCAGGCCCTGCAGCTCTTTCAAGAGACGACCGGCTGGCGGTGCCTGCAGGTGGAACACGCCCGATGGCATCAGGGCCGGGTGCTTCTGACGCTCGGCGGCGTGACCAGCCGGACCGAAGCGGAGCAGCTGCGGCACGCGGATCTTTACATGGATGCCTCCACCCTCCCGTCCCTGGGACCGGGCGAGTACTACCACTACCAGATCCTGGATTGCGCGGTCGTGGATGTCGCCGGGCGGCGGGTGGGACGCGTGCGGTCCATCCAGGAACCCGCCGGCGTGCCGATGCTCGAGATCGACACCGGCCGGGCCACGTTCCTTCTGCCCTTCGTCGAGGCGTATGTCCAATCGACCGACTTGGCGCGGGCGGAAATCGTCATCCGGGACTATGAGGGGCTGCAGGACCTTGAATCGTGATGCGGATCGATATCATCACCATCTTCCCGGAGTTGTTTGCGTCGGTCTTTGATTTCGGCATGATCCAGAAGGCCCGGAAGTCCGGCTGCCTCGAGCTGACGTGCTGGGACCTGCGGCAGTTCACCACCGACAAGCACCGGACGGTGGATGACCGGCCGTTTGGCGGAGGCGAGGGCATGGTGCTCAAGCCCGAGCCCCTGGCGGCCGCCATCCGCCAGGTCTGCGCCGGGCGCTCCGACTCGTGGGTGATCTACCTCACGCCGCAGGGAACGCCCCTGCACCAGGAGCGCGTACGCGGACTGTCGACCCGCGAGCACCTGGTGTTGATCTGCGGTCGCTACGAGGGAATCGACCAGCGCGTGATCGACCAGTTCGTGCACGAGGAGATCTCGGTGGGCGACTTCGTGCTCAGCGGCGGCGAGATCCCCGCCATGATTCTGGTGGACGCGGTGACCCGGCTGCTCCCCGGCGTGGTGGGCCATCCGGACTCCACGCGGAACGAGTCATTCGAGGAGGGATGCCTGGACTGCCCCGTGTACACGCGGCCCGAGGTGTTCGAAGGCCGACAGGTCCCGGAAGCGCTCATGTCCGGCAACCACGCGCTGATCCGGCGGTGGCGTGACCATCAGCGCCGGGAGCGGACGCGGCAGCGGCGTCCGGATCTGTGGAACAGGAACAATATAACCAACGAGGTGAACGATAATGAATAAACTCGACGTCATCGAGAAAGAGTATCTGAAAACCGACCTGCCGGCCATCCGCATCGGCGACACGGTGCGGGTGCACGTAAAGATCGTCGAAGGCGACAAGGTCCGCATTCAGCTCTTCGAGGGCGTGGTGATCGCCCGCAAGCATGGCGGAGTCCGCGAGACCATGACGGTGCGCAAGACCTCCTTCGGCTACGGCGTGGAGCGGGTGTTCCCGCTGCATTCGCCCGTCGTGGACAAGGTTGAAGTGGTTCGTTCCGGCAAGGTCCGCCGAGCCAAGCTCTACTTCTTGCGCAAACTCAGCGGCAAAGCCGCCCGGCTCCGCGAGGACCGCTAACCGGCATCCGACAGCATGCCCTGCAATCCAACCCGGCCCGGCCGGGTTTTTTTTTGCTCTTGTTTTGAATGATATTGCTATAATGTATTCGTAATGGTTGAAAGGGTGCAACGGGCGCTATTTGATAAGAACTGGCGCTTTCCCGTAGAGAAGGAATTCGACTGGAGTCGAACCCGGCTCATCGCAGGGGTGGATGAAGTGGGACGGGGCGCTCTGGCGGGTCCGGTCACGGCCGCGGCGGTGATTCTCGATCCGGAAAACTGTGTCGAGGGGATCACCGACTCCAAACAGTTGTCCGCGCGACAGCGGGAGCGGCTGGCCGCCGAAATCGAACAGCGGGCGCTCGGCTGGAGTATCGCGTCCCTGTCCAACGAGGAAATCGATCGGATCCACATCGTCGAGGCCACGCGGCGATGCATGATCCGGGCGGTTCAATCCCTCCCCCTGCAAGCGGAACTTATTCTGGTGGATGCACTTGTCCTGACCGGACTTGACATCCCATCACGAAGTCTGATAAAAGGAGATGCCTTATCCGTCAACATCGGTGCCGCTTCCATCATCGCCAAGGTGCACCGGGACCGGTGGATGAACGCTGCGGCGAGAGAATTTCCCCAGTACGGCTTTGATCGGCACAAGGGGTACGGAACGGCGCGGCATCGGGACAGCATCCGGCGATTCGGGGAATGCCCCCTGCACCGGAAATCTTTTCGGCTGCTGGACGAGGCTTAGGCACAGATGGCCGCCTACAACAAAGAGAAACTCCTGAAGAACGCGCAGAAGCTCGTCGCCCAGGGCAAGCTGGAAAACGCGATCAAGGAGTACGAGAAGATCCTGGAGCAGGAACCGAACGATCTCGGCCTGCTCAACACCATCGGGGACCTCAACCTGAGCCTGCAGCGGCCTGCCAACGCAACCAACTTCTTCAAGCGGGTCGCCCAGAAGTACATCGACGACGGGTTCTACAGCCGGGCCATCGCGGTCTATCGCAAGATCGTGATGGCCGACAACCGAAATATGGAGAATCTCGAGGTCCTGGCCGACCTGTTCATCAAGGAAGGCATGGTCTCGGAGGCCAAGAAGCACTACGCGGAAATCGCCCGGGCCTACCTGGTGAGCAACAATTTTCCCCGCGCCTACAAAACATACAAAAAGCTGGCTGACCTGACCCAGGACGATCCCAACATCCACCTGAAACTGGCTGAGCTGAGCCTCAAGCTGGAGATGCTGGACAACGCCCGCGAATCGTACCTGAATGCAGCCGTCATCAGCAGCCGCCGGGGCAATCCCCAGCAGGCCCTGAACAGCATCAAGATGGCCCTGGAGATCGACCCCTACCACATGGGCTCGCTCAAGACACTGTTCAAGATCTCGCTGGAACTGCAGGATTTCGGGCTGCTGACGGACAAGCTGGAGACCGCCCAAAAGCGCAGCCCCGACAACCGCGAGCTGATGGAGATGCTGGGGCAATGCTACATGTTCCAGGGGGAGTTGCAGAAGGCGTTCGAGGTCTTCTCGGCGATCTTCGATCTGGACCAGTCCAAGTATTTTCTCCTGTACGATCTGGCCGAGTCCGCGCTGAAACTGACCCATTACGAGCTGGCCGGCGCCGCCATCAGCAAGGTCGCCGACATCATGCTCAACCGGAAGGAAAACCTGAAGCTGTTCGAAACACTCGAGGCGATCACCAGCCAGGATCCGCTCAACATCGTCGCCTTGCAGAAACTGGCCGAGGTCTACAAAACCCTGTCGGACAACTTCAAGTACTTCAGCACTCTGGAAAAACTGGTCGAGGCGCTCATGCGGCGCAAGCAGTTCCCCGATGCGCTGCAGGTGCTCGAACAGGCGCTGAATCTGGAGCCGAACAACGAAAAACTCCGCAACTTCCACCGCGAGGCGTTCGCCAAGGTCTACCCGAACGAGACGTACACCCCCTACGGCGGATCGGGCGAAGAGGAGGAAGAGAGCGCCGCCCTGTTCGAGTTCGACACATCGGAGTTGAGCCGGGGCACCACCACACCGGGGCAGGGCGACGTGGGTCTGGAGATCGAACTGCTGCTCAGTTACGGACTCAAGGACAAGGCCAAGCTCAAGCTGCAGGAAAAAATCAAGGAAGATCCCAACGACACGGTCCTTCGCGAGAAGCTGAAAAACCTCTACAAGGAGGAGGGCAGCCTCAAGCAGGCCGCGGATCTGTGCTTTGAACTCGTCAACCTGCTGACCTTGCGCGGTGAGCATGACCGGGCGGCCGCCTTCCTGGAAGAGGGGCGCGGCCTCGATCCGACCCGTGGTGACATCTCCATTCCCACCGGCGTGCTGGACAAAGGGATTTCCTTCCCCGAAGAAATGGACACGTCGTCCACCGGCTTCGAACTCCTGGAAGTGGAAGATTCCATCGACCTCACAAACGACCTGTCCGAAATCCTGGTGGGCCCGCGTGAAACGGCGCCGGCCAAACCCGCCGACCGTCCTGCCGCCAGGCCGAAGGCGCCCGAGGAACCGCCCGCGAAGAGAAGCGCCGCGCCGTTGACTCCGCCACCGGTGGAGCCCACTCCCCCGCCGGCGCAGAAGAAGCCCGCCAAGGCGCCGACCAGCGAGTTCTTCACGCCGCTGCCGGAAATCGACTCTGATATCAACCTCCGCCTCGAGGAGACGCTCAAGTCCATCGAGGATCTCGATTTTCTGACCAGACTCGGCACCAGCGGGCTGGAGCTCCCGGGCACCCCGGCCCACAGCGTGCCGCTGGAACCCGAACCAACAGCGGCCGAGGCGTCGATCGACAACCTGAATTCGCTCAAGGACCTGTCGGCCCTCTCCGCGGCGCCGGCCGCCACACCGCCGCCTGCCGCAGCGGCGCCGGCCGATAACCGTGAGGTGATGAACGCCCTGCAGGAAATCGACTTCTACATCAAGCTGGGATTCAACGACAACGCGCGCGAGGAACTGCTCCAGCTCCAGAAGCGCTACCCGGACAACCCCGAGATCCAGGAGCGGCTGAGCCAGCTGGCGGTGCCTGAACCCGTCGAGGAACCCCCTGAACCCGAATCCATCGAGGAAGAGGTCGCGTTCACGCCGCGCATCGAAATCCAGGAGATTCCGCGCTCCGACACCACCCGCGCGGCCGCGTCCGCGGAAGAGTCGGCGGCGGTCGAGGAAGTTACGCCGGAAGAGGTCGACATCGATCTCTTCAGCATGATTTCCGCCGATTCAATGAAGGAGGACACCGAGCGGCCCAGCAGCAGCTATCAGGTCCGCAAGATGAGCCCCAACATGGACGGCGCGGGCGCGCCGGCCGCCGACACGGCGCCGGCCAACCCCTTCTCCGACCTGCAGGCGGATGATGTCCTCAGCAATTCCTTCCTGTTCGGCGAGGAGAAAACATCGCTGCACAAAAAGCCGGACGGACTCTTCGTCCCCCCCGAGCAGGATGCGGTCGTGGAGGACAAGAACACGTCGGGGAAGTCGCTGTCATCGATGCACAACATCTTCTCCGACATCGTCGAAGAGGCCAACAAGGTCTTCGTCGGCGACGCAGTGGAGGAGGGCGATTTCGAAACCCATTACAACCTGGGTTGCGCCTACAAGGAGATGGGGCTCCTGGACGATTCGATCGCAGCCTTCCAGAAAGCGTACAACTGCGTGAAAGACCAGCAGTCCACGCCCAACTTCATCAAGGCCTGCAGCATGCTCAGCGTGTGCTTCTTTGAGAAGGGCCTCTACAAGTCCGCCCTGAAATGGTGCGAGCGGGGCGTCCAGAGCAAGGGACACGAGGACCACGAGTATCAGGCGCTCAAGTTCGACATGGCCCGCGCCTACGAGATGATGGAGGATTACCAGAAGGCCCTGGACGTCTATTCCGAGATTTACGCCGAGGACATCAACTACCGGGACGTGGCCGACAAGATCAAGGCGCTCCGCATCAAGATCAAGTGACCCCCCACCTCATGCCGCGCTCATCCAGCTTCCTGTACAAGTATTTTTTTGTGGTGTACATGATCTACTGCTTCTACGTCGGCGCGCTGCTCACCGTCATGCCCTGGATATCCTGGATCTGGGAGAACAACTACCTGCTCTACCACTTTCCGACCGCCCGTCCTGTCCTGCTCAATCCGTTCCTCCGCGGCGCCGTCTCCGGCCTAGGCATTTTGAACATCCTCATCGGCATCGAGGAGATCGTGCGCTACCGTCGCTGGAGGCGCACGCCGCCGGCGGAATGACGCGCGGCGCGTCCGTGCGCCCTTCGGCTGTATCTCCGCCGGTCTATTCCTTCTGAAACGGAGTGAATTGTCATGACCCTGATTGATCGGATTCAACAAGGCGACATACCGGACGCGTTGCGGGCGGTCGCTGCCGCCGAGTCCCGGGATCTCGAGTTCATACTGGCCGGCCTGCGGTCGGGGCGGATCGTGATCCCGCAGAACGCCGCCAAGACGCTGCGCCGGCCCGCCGGCATCGGCGAGGGGCTGCGGACCAAGGTCAACGCCAACCTCGGCACGTCGCCGGAGCACGAGAACATCGACGAGGAGCTGGCCAAGCTGCGGGTGGCTGTCCGCTTCGGCGCCGACGCCGTCATGGACCTGAGCACCGGCCGCCTGATCCGTCTCACGCGGCAGCGGATCATCGCCGCCTCCGACGTCATGGTGGGCACCGTTCCCATCTACGAGGCGGCGGTCCGAGCCCGCGACGCGCACCAGACCTTCATCAGGATGACCGCGGATGAACTGTTCGGCGTGATCGAGGACCACGGCCGCGACGGCGTGGACTTCATCACCGTCCACTGCGGTGCCACCCGCGCAGTGGTGGAGCTGCTGCGCCAGCAGGGCCGGGTGATGGACATCGTCAGCCGCGGCGGCTCGCTCCTGGTGGAGTGGATGATCTGCAACGACTGTGAAAACCCGTTGTACGAGCACTTCGACCGACTGCTCGAGATCTGCCGCCGCCACGACCTGACTCTGTCGCTCGGGGACGGCCTGCGGCCGGGCTGCCTGGCCGACGCCACGGACCGCGCTCAGATCGGCGAAATGTTGGTGCTCGGCGAGCTGACGCGCCGGGCCCGCGCCGCCGGCGTGCAGGTGATGATCGAGGGGCCGGGCCACGTGCCCCTGCAGATGATCCCCGAGAACATGCGCCTGGAGAAATCGCTCTGCGAAGGCGCGCCGTTCTATGTGCTTGGCCCGCTGGTCACCGACATCGCCCCCGGTTACGACCACATCACCGGGGCCATCGGCGGGGCCGTGGCCGGGATGCACGGTGCGGATTTCCTCTGTTACGTGACACCGGCGGAGCACCTGCGGCTGCCCACCGAAGAGGATGTCCGCCTGGGCGTGATCGCCTCCAAGATCGCCGCTCACGCCGCGGACATCGCCAAGGGCCTGCCCGGCGCCATGGATCCGGACCGGGCCATGAGCGTGGCCCGGAAAAACCTGGATTGGGACAGTCAGTTCCGCCACGCCCTCGATCCGGAGCTGGCCGGACGCATGCGGCGGGAGCGTCCCCCAAAGGGGCAGAGCGAGGTCTGCACCATGTGCGGCGAGTTCTGCGCCGTCAAGACCAGCCAGGAGGCGATGGCGCTCCTTCGCGCGAAGAAGCGGTGATCCCGCGGGCCGGTCACTCCCCCCGGGTCGGATACAGTTCCAGCACGTACAGCGAGCTCCCCGCCGCTTTGTCATGGATGGTGATCCGGTAGGGATCGCCGGCCGATCCGTCTCCGGCCAGCGCCGCCTCCCCGCGCCCGTGGATCTGCTGCAACCGGTAGGCGCCGCCCGGTTCCAGTCCCGTGGCGTCCCGGAACATGTACTTGAGATCGCGGACGCCTGCGCCCCCCTCGGGCCGGGCGCGCAGCATCGCGCCGACAATCTCCAGCCGCACCTCGTCGTCCACCTCGGCGTATATCGACAGGACCGGCGGGACACCCCGCTCCCGCTTCCCCTGGTAAGCCGAGAACCGGAAGCGTCCGGTGCCGCCGGTCGCCACGTCGTCCACCCGCACCACCAGGGTGAACGCATTCCAGCGGTCCCCCTGCCGGATGACCTCCACTTTGCCCCGGCCCGCCTCCCGCACGATGATTACCGGAAACACCCAGGGATCCAGTGGATGGAAGGATTGAAAGCGCATGGCCTGGATGGCGCGGTCCCGCTCGTGTTCCACCAGGCAACGGTCGCCGCGAAACTTGAGCAAATCCCGACCGTCTACCAAGCCCTCCCACGTGAACAGGAGGCGGGCACCCGCCGGCGGCTCGCCCGACTCTGCGGTGCGGGTGGCGGGCGCCGCGGGCGGCTGGCCGCAGGCGGCCAGCCACATGGCGGTCAGCACGAGTGCCGCACCGGCGACCAAGTTCGGAGAGGATGAAGTCTGTGTCATGCGGCGAGGGCTCCCGCCGGCGACGCCGGGCTCAGCCCTCGAGGCGCCGGATCATGGCGAAGTAGAGACGGATTTCGCGACCGTGCGGCGGCTTCAGGATGAGCTGGCGCCCGTTGGGGGTGTCCGCCAGCCCGGCAAACTCGCCCTGCAGGCGGCGACCGTCCACATGCACGGCCTCAAGAAACCGACCGCCCCGGTCCTGAAACTCCCGTACCGCGTCCTCAATCACTCGAAGATCCCGCATGCCTGACCGCCTTTCGAATCATGGCTCCATGATACCGGAACGCGCGGACCATTGCAACGCCCGTCCCGGTCCGGGCGCCGCGTGCTATAATGCCGCCTTTTATGAACCGAACCGCACGTGCCATCCTGCTGCTGCTGGCGGTCGCGTCGCCGGCTTGGTGCGCGGACCCGCCGCCTGCGGACGCCCCGACCCCGCCGGCGATCCGGGACACGGTGATCGTCTCGGCCTCGCTGGCTCCGGCGGAGCTGGACCAGGCCACCCGCGACGTGACGGTCATCCCGGGCGACACGTTGCGCCGGTGGCCGGTCCGGCGGGTGACCGATGTGCTGGCCCTGGCGGCGGCGGTGGATTTCCAGCCGACGGTGGCCGGCGGATTGTTCGGCGACATCCACCTGCGCGGCTCCAACGCCGCGGGGGTGGTCGTGTGCATCGACGGTGTGCGCTGGAACGACCCGCAGACGGCCCATTTCAACATGGAGCTCCCGGTGCCGCCGGAGCTGATCGAGCGGGTGGAAATCCAGACCGGCTCGAACTCGGTCTTTTTCGGCGCCGACGCGGTGGGCGGGGTGGTGAACATCATCACCCGGCGGACCGGGCCGGAACGCATCCGCCTGGAGGTCTCCGGCGGGTCCTTCGGCAGCGCGGGCGCGTCGGCGGCCGGCTCCGCCCGCCTGGGAAGCGGCTTCATGCAGGTGTTCGCCGGGCTGAGCCGCAGCGACGGGTTCACGGCCAATCGGGACTACCGGCTCGGCCAGGTTTGGGCCGGCTTCACCCAGCCCCACCGGCTGGGTGAGACGACGCTGGATTACGGTCATCTCGACAACGCGTTCGGCGCCCAGGGGTTCTACGGACCCTACCCGTCCTGGGAGCACACGCAGAGCCACGGACTGTTTTGGCGCAACGCGCTGACCGGCGGTCCATTCCGCTCCGTGCCCACCCGGGTGGATCTGGCGTGGCGGCAGCACAAGGACGACTACATCCTGGTGCGGGACCACCCGGAACTCTACCGGAACCACCACGACAACCGGACCCTGCAGATTCAGGTGCACAGCGTGGCCGCTGACACACCGCGCTGGCGCTGCACGGCCGGCCTGGAACTGCGGCATGCCGCGCTGGCGAGCCGCCGGCTGGGCGACCACGGCGCCGGCCAGGCCGCCGGCATGATGGAGCTCCAATGGTTTCCCGCCCCCCCGTACATCGTACAGGGCACGCTGCGGGTGGACCGTTTCACCGGCTACGGGACGGTCTGGACGCCGGGGCTGGGCGTGGCCTGGTTGCCCGCCGGCGACTGGAAGCTGCGGGCCTTCGCCGGCCGGGCGTTCCGCACCCCTTCCTTCACGGAGCGGTACTACTGGAGCCCGGCCAACATGGGGAATCCGGACCTGGCGCCGGAGCGGGCGGTGACCCTGGAGGGCGGCGCGGACTGGTACGGGGCCGCCGGGACGTGCGTGTCGGCGACGGTCTTCGTCCGCCGGGACGACGAAATGATCGATTGGATCCGCGCCGCGCCAGCCGACCCGTGGCGGGCCGCCAACGTCGGCCGGGCCACCGTCGCCGGCGGCGCCGTCCAGGCCGCGGTGCCGCTGGGCGAACGGCTCCAGCTCCAGGCCGGGTACGCCTTCAACGACCTGGCGTACGGCGAGGCGGTGGACTACGAGTCGAAGTACGCGCTGGACCACTGCCGGCATCACCTGTCGGCCCAGCTGACCGGATCGTGGAGCGGCGGCGGCACCTGGAGCGTCTCGATGCACCACAAAGCCCGGGCCGGCGTCGGCGAGCGGTATACGCTGCTGGCGGCTCAGGCGGCCCGGCGCTGGCGTGTCTTCGAACTGTACATCCGGGGGGAAAACCTGCTGGGGGAATCCTACCAAGAAGTTCAGGGCGTGCCCATGCCCGGCCGTGCCGCCTATGCCGGTCTGCGGGTGGAGCTGCCGCTGGCCGCACCGTAGGGTCCGCGTCGGCCGCGCCGTTGATTCCGCTTGGCCCGGACTTCCCGGCGCGGTTATAATGCTTTCGGTCAACATTCGGTTTCAATAATCTGATCTGCCGCGCCGACCGGCCGCCCGCTGTGTTCGTCGCGCCTAACGGAGCGTTTGCATGCGAATGGACACCGCGTATCAAGTCAGCCAGATCCTGGCCGTGTGCGGCCAGTCAGCCGGTGTCCTGGCCGCCCTGGTTGCGGCGGTGATCTGCACCCGCCGCCGGTGCCGCCCGTGGGCCGCTTGGCTGCTGTTCGCCGGCTGGTGCGGCTGGCTGTTGCGGGACTTCGGCCAGTTGGCCGTGGCCCAGATGCTGTCGTTCGGGTTGTTCGCGGCCTGGTCCGGTCTGGCCATCGATGCGATCGGGATCCTGGCCGGCGGGCTGGTCGCGCTGGCGCTCTTCCGCCTGTCCCGCCCGTTCCAGCCAGTCACGCGGACCGAGGTGCATCATGGCTGATCCGGATTCCGTGGTCCGCAACCTCTACTTGGTGGACGCGGGACTCTGGGTGTTGCTCTACCTGCTGCTGGCCTGGATCGCCCTCGTCCGGCTGCGGGCCACGCGGAGCGGCCGGTTGTTGGGATTGGGCTTCTTCCTGCTGGCGCTGCGCATCATCCTCCAGACCGTCCTTAACCGGCTCATCCTGCCCGCCGCCGCCCCGTCAGCCCCGGTGCTGGCGGCCATCGAGCTGACATTCGGAATGATCGGCCTGGCCCTCGGGCTGTGGGTCGCGTACGGCGTACTGCTCATCCCCCGCGCCCTCGACGATCTGGCCAGCCGGCGTGCGTGACCCAGATGAATCTCACCTGGAGAAACATATGAACAGACCATCCCGCATCATGACGCGACCGGGGACAAAGGCGCTCGGTCTCGCAGCGCTACTGTTCGTCCTGTTCGCGACGGTCCAGGCCGCCGGCGGACCGGCGCCGCGGACCGGGGAGCAGATCTACCTCGCGGCCTGCTCCCACTGCCACGGGGTTGACGGCCGGGGAGTCCCGGCGGATCAACTTTTACTGCCCGTCCCTTTACCCGACTTCACCGACTGCCAGTTCGCCCCCCGCGAGCCCGATTCGGACTGGGCCGCAGTGATGCATGAGGGCGGCCCCGCCCGGGCGTTCCACCGCACCATGCCGGCGTTCGGCGATGCGCTGTCCGGCGACGAGATCCAGTTGGCGCTCAACCACGTCCGCACCTTCTGCGCGGAGAAATCCTGGCCCCGCGGCGAACTGAACTTCCCCAAGGCGCTGATCACCGAGAAGGCCTTCCCCGAAGACGAGCTCCTGGTGGTGTCGTCGGTAGCGCTGGAGGGGGACGGCGCCGTCGCCAACAAGGTGATCTACGAGAAGCGGTTTGGCGACCGGAACCAGATCGAGCTGGTGTTCCCCTTCGCCGCCCACGACCGGACGGACGGCAGCTGGCAGGGCGGCCTCGGCGACATGGCGTTCGCCTTCAAGCGGGTGCTGGCCGCCAACTGGCGGACCGGGACCATCGTCAGCCTCACGGGCGAGCTGGTGTTCCCCACCGGCAGCGAGGCCAGGGGCTTCGGCAGCGGCTGCTTCACCGTGGAGCCGTTCATCACCTTCGGCCAGGCGCTGCCGGCTGACAGTTTCATCCAATTCCAAGGCGGGTTCGGATTCCCCATCGATGACCAGGCCGATAATGAGGCCTTTTGGAGGACCGCTCTCGGCAAGACCTTCACCCAGGGGATCAGTGGCCGGAGCTGGACCCCGATGGTCGAGTTCCTCGGTTCCCGGGAGCTGGCGGACGGCAAATCCACCGACTGGGACGTGGTCCCCCAGCTGCAGGTGTCGCTGAGCCAGCGGCAGCACATCCTGTTCAACGTGGGGCTCCGTCTGCCCGTCACCGACACCGGGCCGCGCCGAACCCAACTGGTCATGTACCTGTTGTGGGACTGGTTCGACGGCGGATTCCTGCAGGGCTGGTAAGGGAGGCGGTCATGAGAAACATGTTGCTGGCATCAATCCTCTCGACAGCGGTTACCCTGGCCGCCGGCGCCCCGCTTCTAGCCGGCGGATCGGCGGGCGGCGCCCCGGCCGGCCCGGCGCCGGTCTTTGGCACCGCCGACGTCTGCTTCGCCTGCCACACGGGTGTCATCACCCCGTCCGGCCGGGACTTGTCGTTTGGAAACCAATGGCGAACGACCATGATGGCCAACTCCGCGCGCGATCCGTACTGGATGGCCGGCGTGCGTCGGGAGATCACCGATCACCCGTCCCACCAGGCCGCCATCGAGGACGAGTGCAGCGCCTGCCACATGCCCATGGCCCGATACTTGGCCAAAGCCGCCGGCGGGCAGGGCGCGGTGTTCGCCAACCTGCCGGTGGGCCAGGCGGCGGCCGCGCACGCCCCGCTGGCGGCGGATGGCGTATCGTGCACCCTCTGCCACCAGATGTCGGCTGCGGGTCTGGGCCAGCGGTCCACCTTCACCGCCGGGTTCGGAATTGACGTGCCCGCGGCGGGCGCAGCCCCACTGGTTCACGGCCCGTTCGACGTGGACGCGGGCCGGCGGCGGATCATGCTCTCGTCGTCGGGATACGCGCCAGCCCGGGGCGCCCATCTGAGCGAGTCGGGAATCTGCGCGAGCTGCCACACCATCATCACCGCCTCCCTGGGACCGAACGGCGAGGCGGTTGGAGAGCTGCCCGAACAGGTCCCCTACCTGGAGTGGGAGCATAGCGCCTACGCCGGCACACAAAGCTGCCAGTCCTGTCACATGCCCCCCGAGGCGGAGCCGACGGCGCTCACTCCCGTGCTTGGCGATCCGCGACCCGCGGTCTCGGCCCACACCTTCCTCGGCGGGAACGCCCTGATGATGCGCATCTTCAACCGGTATCGCGGCGAGTTGGGCGTCGCCGCCCTCCCCGAGGAACTGGATGCGGCCGCCCGGCGCACCGAGGCGCATCTGGCTGCCGAATCCGCCACGCTCGAGGTGTCCGCCGCCCGGGCGGACGGCGGGCACCTGGTGGCTGACGTCGCCGTGGTCAACCGGACCGGACACAAGCTGCCCACCGCCTACCCATCCCGCCGCGCCTGGCTCCATGTTGCCGTTCGCGACCGCAACGGGGCGGTCGTGTTCGAGTCCGGCGCCGTGTCGCCGGACGGCCGCATCGTTGGCAACGACAACGACACCGACGCCGCCCGCTTCGAGCCGCACTACGACGAGATCACCTCCGGCGACCAGGTCCAGGTGTACGAGCCGATTTTGGGCGATCCCGCGGGTGCGGTCACCACCGGTCTGCTCACCGCCGTCTCATACTTGAAAGACAACCGCCTGCTGCCCCAGGGATTCGACAAGCGGACCGCGCCGAAGGAGGTGGCGGTGCACGGATCGGCATCCGCCGACGTCAACTTCGCCGGCGGCGGCGACCGGGTCCGCTATGCGGTGGACGTGTCCGGCGCGACCGGCCCGTTCACCGTCAGCGTCCGGCTCTATTACCAGTCCATCGGCTACCGCTGGGCGAAGAATCTGGCCGGTCGGACCGACGCGGAAAGTAACCGGTTCACCCGGTACTACAACGCCATGGTCGCGGGATCGGCGGTGGTGCTGGCTGAGAGTTCCACCCGGGCGGAGTGAATCCCGGTTCCGGTAACACCCGGCGCGCGCCGGGGCGGGCCGCGCTGTTTGAAACCGAAGGCCGCCTGCAGCGCAGGCGGCCTTTTGTCGTGTCCGGGAGCACCCGTGGGCATTCTGACTGCTAAACCGGCCGGGGTCGCGTGACGGTCCGGGTGCGGTGACGATCAGTAAGGACCCCACGGACCGCCCCGCCGCGGCGGGTCATTCCGGTACACCTTGAACTTGCGGCGGTACCACCAGCCCCGCAGCCGGAGCCAGCGATACTTCAGGTCCGGCAGAAGGGTCCGGTACCTGAGCAGGAGGTAGCCGAAGGCCATGCCCCCGAGATGCGCCACATGGGCGATGCCGTCCTGCACCCCGGAGAGCGAGAACATCAACTCCAGCACGATGGTCGCCACCACCAGGTACTTCGCCTTCACCGGCAGGACGAAGAACACCAGCAGGTACCGGTCGGGAAAATACATGGCGTACGCCAGCAGTATCGCGTACATGGCGCCCGACGCCCCCACGATGGCGGCGGTGGAAAACGGGCTGACCGCCAGGCTGCACAGGCCGGCGCCTACGCCGGTGATCAGGTAGAATGCCACGAACCGGCGCCGGCCGAGGATGCCCTCGATCTCCGGACCGAACATCCACAGGATGAGCATGTTGAACACGATGTGCAGGAGCTGGGGGCCGTGCAGGAACATGTAGGTGACCAGGCGCCAGATCTGACCGCCCAGCGTCACCGTGACCGGAATCAGGCTCATCCAGAGATCGAGCCAATAATAGTGCAGGGAGCGGTCGAGTGTCTGTCCCAGATAGACCGCGATGTTGAGGATGAGAAGCGTCTTGACCACGGGGGTCAGAGGCGGGCCGATGGCGACGCGGGTCTGGTAGGTGTGGCTCATGGGTATTCACTATACCCAAACGGTCCGCGGCGAGACAAGAGAAATCACCGGCGCGGGCGCGCAAGTCCATCTTTTATATTGAAAAACCACCGGGGCTCTTTTACAATCCAACCATCATCTACCCGCGACAGGATCAGGAGGCAATCGTATGAGCGAATCCTTGGAAGCCCTGGGCATGATCGAAACCCGAGGTTTCACCGCCATGGTGGAAGCCGCCGACGCCATGGTCAAGGCGGCCAAAGTGGTGCTGGTCGGTTATGAGAAGACCGGTGGCGGCCTCAACACGGCCATTGTGCGCGGCGACGTCGCCGCCGTAAAAGCCGCCACGGACGCCGGGGCGGCGGCCGCCCGCAAGGTGGGCGAGCTGATTGCCGTCCATGTGATCCCGCGGCCGCATCCAAACCTGGATGATGTGCTGCCCATCATTCCCAGGGACCGGGCCAAGGGCAAGGCATAACACGATCCGGGGGGTGCGGCGCACCCCCCGGGCTTTCTCTCCCGGACAAACGCGATGATCATCGGTCGAGTGTGCGGCACGGTCGTAGCCACCCGCAAGGACCCCCGGCTCGAGGGGAAGAAGCTCCTCATCGTTGAACGGTTGAACCCGACCGACGGGACGCCGCGCGGGTACATCATCGCCGTTGATACCGTGGGCGCCGGAGCCGGCGAGCGCGTCCTGTGCGTCAGCGGCTCCTCGGCCCGTCTCTCCCACGGCATGAAAGACCACCCCGTCGATACCGCCATCATCGCCATCATTGACTCCATCTGCCTGGACCGATAGGGGCCGCATGCCCGCCGCCCGCCCGCCGGTTCTCGATTTTCCCACACTGCAGCATCGCCTTGAGGAAGCCGGCATCGTCGGCATGGGCGGCGGCGGATTCCCCACCCACCGCAAGCTGAGGCCCAGCCTGCACACCGTGATCATCAACGGCGCCGAGTGCGAGCCGCTGCTGGCCAGCGACCGCCATCTGCTGGCCAACCACCTGGCCGAGGTC
Source organism: Acidobacteriota bacterium (assembly GCA_012517875.1). Classification (NCBI taxonomy): domain Bacteria; kingdom Pseudomonadati; phylum Acidobacteriota; species Acidobacteriota bacterium. The sequence continues at coordinate 18,201 of JAAYUB010000173.1, forward strand.
GTGGCCGGCGCCGACGCGGTGGCCCGTGCCTGCGGCGCCGCCGAGGTCACCCTCGCGGTCAAGGCCAAACACGCGGATTGGGCGCGGCGCCTGGCGCCGGACCCGGACGGCGTGCCGCTCCGCCTGGCGGCGCTGCCGGACGTTTACCCCTCCGGCGACGAGTTGTTCGTCATCCGGGACGTCGCCGGCCGAGTGCTGCCCCAGCGCACCATCCCGGCGGATGCCGGTTTTTTTGTGGGCAACGCCGCCACGTTCAAGGCGATTCACGACGCGCTGCGCGGCGTCCCGCTGACCCGGCGCTACGTCACCGTCTGCGGCGCGGTGGCCCGTCCGATCACCGTCGAGGCGGCCATCGGCACGCCGTTCCGCGAGCTGGCCGCCGCCGCGGGCGGCGCCACGACGCCCGACGTCCGCTACCTGGAGGGAGGCGTGCTCATGGGCGCGCTGACCAGCCTGGACGCGCCGGTGACCAAGACCACGGCGGCCCTGATCGCGCTGCCCGCCGACCATCCGGCGATCCTGGAGCGCACCCGGCTGCTGCACTATTCGGTCAGGATCGCAGAGCACATCTGCTGCCAGTGCCGCAAATGCACCGAGCTGTGCTCCCGTTACCTCATCGGCCACGACATCGAGCCGCACAAGCTGATGCGCCTCATCGGCTCGGCCCGGGACTACCGCGACCTCCACTCCGACATGGTCTTCCACTGTTCGGGCTGCGGCCTCTGCTCCCTGGTCGCCTGCCCGTTCGACCTGTCACCGCGACGGCTCATCATGGAGTCGCGCCGGAGCTTCCCCCGCCCGACTGCGCCCGCCGGCGATCCGGTCGAACGGGCCGACGTGGAGTTGTTCACCGTTCCCACCCGCCGGCTGATCCATCACCTGCGCCTCGACCCCTACGACCGACCGGCCGAATTCGCCGGGTCCCTGCCGGTGCCGGCGGAGCTTCACCTGCCGCTCCGGCAGCACGCCGGCGTGGCGGCGGAGCCGGC
>JAAYUB010000174.1 GCA_012517875.1 Acidobacteriota bacterium
GGCGTTCAAGCGGCTGGCCGGAAAGACACAGGTGATCACTGGCCGGCGGTCCGACCATCACCGGACCCGGCTGACCCACAGTATCGAAGTGGCGACCCTCTGTCGCTCCGTGGCGGACAAGCTGGGATTGAACACGCACCTGGCCGCCTGCCTGGGATTCTGCCACGATCTGGGGCATCCGCCGCTGGGGCACTGCGGCGAGGAGATCTTGAACGAAATCTGCCTGCGCTTCGGCGATTCGTTCGAACATAACCGCCACACGCTCACCATCGTAGATGAATTCGAGCAGAAATATGCGTTCTGTCCGGGCTTGAACTTGAGCTACGAGGTTCGGGAAGGCATCATCAAACATTCCACCAACGACCATTATCGCAACGATCCCACCCTGGCCGAGTTCGATTTCACCTGTCAGCCGCCGCTCGAGTCCCAGCTTGTGGATTACTGCGATGAGATCTGCTACTCCTATTCGGACCTGGATGACGCGCTGGAAGCGGGATTTGTGACTCTCGATGTCATTCTGCGGGAGCTGGACGATTTCCATGAATTGTACACCCAGCTGAACCAGCGTTACCCCGGGACCGACGCCCGCTTGATCTTCAACGAGACGTTACGCCGCATGATGAACCTGACGGTGCGCGACATGACGGCAACGATCGAACAGAACTTGGCGAGCACGCGAACCATGACCGTGGCGGACGTCCGTCGGTGCGGCCGCCGGCTGGTAGGCTACTCTCCGGACATGAGCCGCTGGGTGCTCCGGCTGAAGCAGTTTCTACGCGCCCATTACTATCAGCACCCGGAGATTCAGGGCCGTCGGCAGGTCGAGACGGAAAAAATCCGACGTCTGTTTGAATGCTATGCAGCGCACCCCGAACATCTTCCCAGCCGCTACCAGGAGATGATCCGCGACGGCCGAATGCCGATGCACCGCGTGATCGTGTATTACATCGCCGGTTTCACCGACAATTACTTTGCCGAGATGGCCGACACTTTCGGCATCTAAGCCCGATTGCCGGACAGAGCCTCACCCAGACTGCTCCAATCAGTGCTCGGGAAAAAGGGCTTTCAGTTTCTCCGGATCCGGGGGCGGGGTCAGATAGGAGACCACCACCAGGGCGAGCACCGATATCAACAGGGCGGGATAGATGCTCGGTATCCCCCACGGATCCTGCGATCCGGCCGGCCCGCGCATCACTTCAGGAAAAAAATTGGGCACGACGATCTCCAGCAGCAACGCGACGGCAGCACCGCTGATGATGGACACCGTCCCGCCGAGTTTGGTCGCCCGCCTCCAGCTCAAGGCGGCTAACAAGGCCGGGGTGATGGAGACGCCGTACATCGTGTAGGCGAAGTAGCTGTAGGACAAAACGGATATTTTCAGCTTCAGGACGGTGGGGATAAAGATCATCAGAAAGGCGCAGACTCCCAGGATCACGATGAATACTTTCTGCAGCGCCACCATCCGGTCGGAGGGCGCGTCCGGGCGGATGAACCGCTGGTAAATGTCGCGCATGATGTTCGTGCTGGGCGACAGCAGATAGTTCATTCCGGTGGAGAGCACCACCACGCAGGCGGCGGCCAGCAGCAGCAGACCGGCGACCAATCCCAGCCAGCCGGTGCCGGTCAGGTTGCGGGCGGCGACCAGGACAATCGAAGCCGGATCGTCTCCCATGCGGTTGAGCTTGGCCAACACGGCTTCGCGATCTCCGTGCAGCGGATCCAGTTCAGCCTGGAACGATTTGCGCAATGCCACAGCCTGCGACGGTTTGATCTGGCCGGCCGCTTCTCCTTCGCTGACAAGAGCATCCACCCGGGCCGCAAGGTCAACCGGTTCCATTGAGGCGTTCACCTCGGTCTGGAGCTGGCGGCTGATATCGAACGTTTTCAACTGGACCCAGTTGGCCGATGCGCCGTAGATGGCGATGACCACCACCACCGTTTCAACGACGATCGTACCGATGATCCATAGGCCCACTGCGGTCTTGGCTTCTCTGGGGGTTTTGGCGCTGTAGAACTTCTGATACATGCTCTGCACACCCATGAGCAGCATCATGGTGGCCAGAAAATAGGCGCCGCCCTTCAACCAAGGATGCTCCCCGAAATCGGCGCTGAAAGTCTGAAAATGAGTAGCTGGCAGCGACGCCGGCGCGGCGCTCCAGCCGCCGGCGAACAGAATCACCAGCGGCACCGCGACCAAACAGGCCAGCACGATGATGATGCCGTTGGGCAGGTCGGTATGGGCTACGGCCATCATGCCGCCCAGGGCGGTGAACACGATGACGAATGCGGCGGTCAGGGCCTGACCCGTCTCCACACTGATCCCGCCGGCGCTCAGCACGTTGAGGATATAACCCCCGGCGCGGAACTGGTAGCTGACGATGGTGACGAACGCGATGATCAGGGCGACGGCGCCAAACAGCCGAGCGAATTTGCCATAGCGCACCTCCAGGATGTCCCCGATGGTGTATTGCCCGAACGTACGGATCTTGCCCGCTAGAAAGAAAATCACCGCGATGCCCACCCAGGCCCCGGCCGGCAGCCACAAGCTGCTCCAGCCGGCCTTGGCCGCATACTCGGCGCCGGCGATAAATGTGCCGGAGCCGATCCATGTGCAGATCAGAGTGAACACCATCACCTTGAGACTCAATGACCGGCCGGCGACCATGAAGTCATCATGGCTCTTGATTTTCCGGGAACGATAAAAGTTGAATGCCAGCAGCACAATCAGGTAGCCCAGGATCACATACAGGTAAACGGACATGGCGCCTCCAGACGTTCAGGATGGCCAACCGACACTCGAGATCGTTTGCCGACCCGTGTCGATGCGAATCCGCAGATAAGGAATCGAGTTTGAGAGGGCAAGGCGACAGAATGATTGGTCGCAGAACCGGGATGAAGCGGGGCGATATACCCGGAGGCCGTGCGGCCTCCGGGTTGTCTAAAATGGAACGTCGTCATCGGTGATGGGCTCGTCCACGACCGGCGGCTCATCACGGGAGACGGTGGAGTCGCCGTATTCGGCCGCGGCAGGTTCGGCCGCGGCGGCGGTGCGGCTCTCGAGGATGTTCATGTCGGAGATGACGATCTCCGTGGTGGACCGCTTGCCGCCGCTCTGGTCTTCCCACTGTCGGGTCTGAATGCGGCCCTCGACGTAAACCAGACGACCCTTCTTGAGGTACTGGTTGCAAATTTCCGCCAGCTTGCCCCAGGCGACGATGTTGTGCCACTCGACCCGGGACTGCTTGGTGCCGCTCTTATCCACCCAGACCTCGTCGGTGGCGACAGAAAACTTGGCGACGGTCTGTCCGTTCTGGGTGTACCGCAACTCGGGATCGCGTCCCAAGCGGCCGATCAACATGACCTTGTTCAGTCCTTTCATGACGATGCCTCCTGTCAGCGTTTTTTCGGTCGGGCAGGAGGGTCCACGCCGAGAATCTGCAGTTGCTGAATCGCGATGTTGGCCTCCGGGGAATCGGGGTATTTCAGGATCACATTTTTAAAAGCATCCACAGCGGCCGGATTGTTGTTCAAGGACAGGTGGGCCAGCCCACTTTTCAGCAAGGCGGCGGGGGCTTTGTCCCCTTTTGGAAACAGGCTGATCACCTGGCTGAACGCCTCTACCGCGTCCGTGTGGCGTCCCTGGTTGAAATAACAGTCGCCGATGTAATACTGGGCGTTGTCGGCGAGTTCGGACTCCTTGTAGTTCGCGAGAAAATCCAGAAAGCCCTGTACGGCCAATTCAAAATTGCCCTGGATGTAATCGTTATACGCCAGCGAATACAGTTGGTCGGCCGGCAGCGGGAGCTGCCTGCCGTCGGGCGTGGTTTCCGCCTTGGGCCGGCGGGATTTCATCTCCTCGAGCGATGCCTGGGTCGCCTCCAGACTGCGGGTCAGGTTGGCGATCTTGACGCTCTGGTCGTCGATCTTTGCGGCGAGTGCCCGGATTGTGTTGATCAGATCCTCGATGTTCTCGTCGCCGGCGCGGGACTGCTCTTCCTGGCGGCTGTTGAGCTGGTCGACGATGCGGATGACCGCGCTCATCTGGTTGATAAGTTGCTCCATCAGGGTCTTGGATACAGCGCCGCTCTCATCCACGCTTTTTTGCAGCATCCGGATCTGGTTCTGGACGGTCATGATGTCGTTTTGCAGGCGGATGTACTCCTCCTTCGCCCCGGCCGCGGCCAGGCCGGCCATCAGGAACAGCAGCACTCCCGCCGACAGGCATCGCTTCATTTGGGCCTCCTCACGGTTTGATCAAAACGAAGTGCGCCCGGCGGTTTTTGGCCCAGGCTTTCTCAGTGTGCGCGGGATCGAACGGGCGTTCTTCGCCATAGGAGATCGTCTTGATCCGGGTGGCACTCACCCCAAGCGACACCAGGTAATCACGGGCCGAGTTCGCGCGCTTATCGCCGAGTCCGAGGTTGTATTCCTCGGTGCCGCGCTCGTCGCAATGCCCTTCGATCATGATGCTGACCCGGGGCAGCCGGCGGAGGAGCACCTCCGCATTCTGGCGCAGGATGTCCCGGTACTCGGCGGTGACCTCGGCGCGATCAAATTCAAAGAAGATGTCCTGGACCTCGTTTTTGAAAATCTGCTCGACATTGAGCCCCTGATCGGTCTCATCCACCCGGGGCGTCTCGGTGGTAGTCGTGGTGGTGACCGGGGCGGGAGTGACCGTTACGCGTGACTGGGCGCTCACGGTGCCGCCGGCGCCTGTTGCCACCGCCACGTAGGTCGTTGAGGCTTTGGGTGAGACCACTGTCGATCCCTGGGGCGGGAACTGGCCCACGGTTTCGATCGTCACCCCCGTGGCGTTGGTGGCCGTCCAGTTCAGGGTGGTGGAAGCCCCCTCGGCTATGATCGGCGGCTGGGCAGTTAACGTGATGGTTGGCGCCGCCAACTGTTGCTGGCTTGGCGGCGGTGCTCCAACGGGAGTGCGCTTCTTGCAGCCCCCGCCGAGAAACAGCAGGATCGCGGCCGCGCCGACGACAAGAAGCCGTTTGTTCAGTTTCATTGCTCCCTCCAATCCTCATTCATATAAACGATCCAGTCGTGAAGTGTCCGAAAAAAATTAATTTTTCTGTGCGTACGACGACCAATCCGGATTGGAACAACCTTGCAGATTGGTGATTTGACGCAGCTCGCTGCCGTCGGCGAAGATCGTGTAGATCTCCGAGGTGCCCGAACGGTTGGATTGGAATACGATATGGCGGCCGTCGGGCGCCCATGATGGGTTCTCGTTGTCGCCATTGCCCTGGGTGAGCTGGAGGATCCGTTTGGTCGCCACCTCGGCGATGAAGAGGTCGAAATGCGCCATACGGGAAGGCTTCCAGGAAAAGACGATATAACGGCCGTCCGGCGACCAGTCGGGTGACGAGGCGTATCCGCTCTCCAGTGTGATGCAGGTCAGATCGGCGCCGAATGTGTCGCAGATGTGGATCTGTGGCACACCGCCACGGTTGGAAACAAAAGCCAGTTGCCGGCCCGTGGGGCTCCAGCAGGGACTGATGTCGATGCCGGGATGTTGGGTGATGTTGCGCAGGTTGCCGCCGTCCAGATCAGCGATGTAGATATCCGTGTCCGACGCATCGTTGAGCCGGGCGGCGAAGGCCAGTTGCTTGCCGTCGGGCGAAAAGGCCGGCGTGGTGAGCAGGCCGCCGCTCGGTGGAAACGCCTGGAGCTGACCGTTTGCGAGCGAGACCAGATAGAGCCGCGGCGTGCTTTCGTAGTAGGAAGTGAACGCGATCCATTCGTTCGATGGATTCCAGGCCGGCGTGACGTTGATGGAACCGTTCGACGTAATGGGTTGCAGATTGGCACCGTCGTAATCCGCCAGATAGATTTCCTTGCCGGTACGTGTCTTGCGCTCGAAAACGATCTGCGTGGAGGCGATGCCCTGGGAGGCGTTGGCAGACAAGAGGCTCACGATGTGGTCGGCGATCCGATGGGCGATGGCCCGGGTGTAGCGGGGAATGGTCCGGAACTGCTTGCCCAGCACCTGTTCCTGCGTCTTGAGATCAAAGACACGGCACTGGACCACCAGGTAGTTGCTCTCGATCCGGGCGTTGCCGATCACAATGAAGTCTACGCCTAGATTTTGATCCTGCCAGTCTTTGAACACCAGGTCTTCGGGTTCGTCGATCCGCTGGGCCGGGTAGAACGAGCGCGAAAGCAGCTTGAAAAATGCCGAATATTCCAAATCGTTCCATAGCGTTTCATTGACGATTTTCAAGTACTCGTCGACGGCGGGGTCCAGGTTGCCGCTTTTGGGTTGGAATTCAGGGAGCGCCAGCACGGTTGTCTTGGCCGGACGCGGCTTGATCACGATGGATGCGTCGTCAGCCTGCGCCAGGGGGAAGATCATGCAGCTCAGCGCCAGCAGCGGGAGTAGGCGAAAGCGCTTCATCACACTCCTCGAATCAAGGTGTCGGATGCTCGAATATGGCCACGAACCGAACGCGATTCCTTTGCATTCTATATTGAACGGGCAGGGGAGGCAAGGGGTCCGATGCCCGAACCGCCCGCAGCGCCGAACGTTCAAAGGCTTCCGGGCCAGTTGATTCAACGATCTGGATGTCCTCAATCCTCCCTTCGGGACTCACGGCAAATTGAATGAGAGTCCGGTGTTTTCCCGAGAACTGGATGCCCATGCGGGACTCCAGCCAGTTGCTGCCCACCCGCTGTTCCACCTGACGGGCGTACCAGGAGTCGTAGAAACCTTCGCCCGCTCCGCCGATGGAAACACCGTGACCGGTGCCCCCGTCCGGCCCGCCGGTGCCGGTGCCGCCGCGAACCCCCGGAGCGTGGTCGCCGGTGCTGACCGGTCCCGGTGGAGCGGGCGCTGCGGCAGCCGCTGGAGCGGCGGGCTTTTCGGTAGCGGACTTCCGATCCGGCCGGGTGGTTTTGAGGAAATCATCCGGGCGGTCAGTCTCCATGATCGACTCCGCGGGCTTTGCCGCCGGCGCGGCAACGGGTTCCGGAAGTGTGACCGGCGGTTTGAAGTACTCCTGCCCTGCCGGCAGACCTTCAACCAGGCCGACACCGATTGCGCGACTGCCTCCACCGCCGCCACCACCAAGAGTCAGCGTGGGGCCGTTGGGAGCGGCAAATTGCCATACCAGAATGACCGTGACCAACAAAAAATGCGACATGATCGAAGAGATGAGGAATTTGCGACGGTCTCCCTCGGAGACCAGAGACTGATAGTGGTAATGACGGTCATCGACGGTCATGGCTTGCGTTGTTGGATCATGGGTCGCGTAACGATCTGGATATTGGTGAAGGCGTGTTCGCGGAGCGTGTCCATCACCTTGACGACGACGGCGAACCGGACGTCACCGTCCGCCTGCAGATAGATCGGTTGATTGAGGTCCTGGCCGAGGCGCTGGCGCAGGGCCGGGCCCAGATCGTTGATGTGGATCTGGCGGGTCATGAAATACAAGTTGCTCCGCTCATCGATGGAGACGACATACTGCTGGTGCGGATTGAAATTCTTGACATGCCGCGTGCGGGGCAGGTTGACCTCGATGCCCGCCTGGATAATGGGTGCGGTGACCATAAAAATCACCAGCAGGACCAGCATGACATCCACCAGGGGGGTGACGTTGATCTCGGCCAACGACGTCATCGTCCGGCCATTGGGGTTTGTGAACGCCATGGCCAACTCCTCACGTGAAGTTGCGTTCCACCAGGTTGGTTAACTCGGTTGTAAAATCATCCAGCAGTGACGCCATATGCTTGATCCGGGAGAGAAAATGGTTGAAGAAAATCACTGCCGGGATCGCGGCGAACAGGCCGAAGGCGGTGGCGTACAGGGCTTCGGCGATGCCGGGCGCTACGGCCTGGATGGAGGTGGTCTCCAACTGGCCGAGACCGTGGAAGGCGTCGATGATACCCACCACGGTCCCGAACAGGCCGATGAACGGAGTGACCGAGCCGGTGGTCGCCAGCCAGTTCAGGGAACGCTCCAGATGGGTGAGCTCCACGGCGGAGGCCTTCCGCAGCGTCCGCTCGACGTTGGAGATACTCTTGATGTGCAGCGTCGGGGCGGCATCGCCGTCGGGTGCATGCCGGGCGGTGAGTTGAGCGTTGAGTTCGCTATAACCGGCCAGGAAGACGCCCGTCAGCGGGCTGTTCTTGAAATCGCTGCTCCGTTTGTAAATTTCGGATAGCTTGCTGCTTTCATGGAAAAGCTGCAGAAAACTGAGGGATTGGCGTTCCACTTTGCGGAAGAGCACCAGCTTCTGGAAAATGATGGCCCAGGAAAAAATTGAAAAGATCAGCAGCAGCAGGAAGACGCCTTGGGCCACGATCCCAGCGCTGCGGATGAGCTCGAAAATCCCGCCTGAGAACCCGCCTGAAGCTGCGGTGGCTATGAACAGAAACAATGCCTATCTCCTTAAAAAAAATAAGGTTATTCATTATCATGGAACCACTATCAAGTCAAACGATTCTTTTGTTATAATGCCCTACCAACCAGATGATTCGTCTGGAGAAAAGGACGGTTACTGTGCTCCGCTATCTGCACATCCGGAATATCGCCACGATCGAGGATCTCGAGATCGAATTCGGCCCCGGCCTCAACGTGATCACTGGGGAGACGGGTTCCGGGAAATCGATCCTGATCGACGCTGTGGGGCTCCTGGCCGGTGCCCGAGGCTCAGTGGATCTCATCCGCAGCGGTGAGAACCGGGCCATGGTGGAAGGTGTCTTTGACCTGCCTGAGGGCAGTCCCGTCTGGCCGCTGTTGGCGGCCGAGGGCATCGAACGGGACGATCTCGAAGATGGCCTCCAGGTTCGGCGGGAACTGGCGGCCGGCAGCAGCGGACGCGTTCAGGTGGCCGGTCGACTCGTCGCCACGGCGTTCCGGCGGCGCCTGGGTGATGAGCTGCTGGAGATCCACGGCCAGCACGATTGCCGCCTGCTGCTGCAGCCCCGCTACCACCTCCAGCTGCTCGACAATTACCATGATCAGCGGAACATGCTGCGAACGGTTCAGGAGCTGGCGCGCCGGATCGCCGCGACTCGCGCCGAGTTAGACCGGTTGGTTCATGACGAGCAGACCCGGCTGCAGCGGTTGGATCTGCTGGACTTTCAGGCGGCGGAGATTGACGCCGTCCATCCGGTTCAAGGCGAGGAAACTCAGCTCAATGACGAGCGGCGGATTCTCGTCAACGCGGAGAAGCTGTTCCAGCTTTCCACCGAGACCCACGACTTGCTCTATGAGAACGAGGGAGCGGTCTTGCGCCAGCTGGGCCGGCTGTTCCACCGACACCAGGAGATGGCCGCCATCGATCCGCGCCTGGCCCGAACCGCCGAGACTCTTCAAAACGTGATCTTCCAACTCGAGGACGCCGCATTCACCGCCCGTGACCATGCGGCCACCGTCGAGTACAACGAGAACCGGCTGAATGAGATCGAATCCCGGTTGATGCAGTTGGACCGGCTCAAGCGCAAATATGGGCCGACCATCGAGGCCGTCCTGGAATACAATCAGAATGTCCTGGCGGAACGCGAGCGGTTGCGCGATTCGGATGCGCGCACGACCCGGCTGCAGCAGGAGGTGGGCGAACTGATGGGGCAGTACCGGCAAGCCGCCGACGCCCTGAGCCAGGCACGCCAGAAGGCCGCCCGGAGCGTGGAACGGGAGATGAAAAAGCATCTCGACGAGCTCGACATGAAAGGGACGCGGTTCCAGGTACGCATCCTGCCGATCGAGGCGGGGGATACGCCGCCCACCACCGGTCTGGACGATGTGGAATTCCTCGCCAGCCCCAACGTCGGTGAAGAGCTGCGACCGCTGCACAAGATCGCGTCCGGAGGAGAGCTTTCGCGGCTGGCTCTGGCCATCAAATTGATCCTGCGTTCGGAGCCCGACGCGGTGCTCATCTTCGACGAGATCGACGCCGGCATCGGCGGCGGCACCACCGAGGTCGTCGGCCGAAAGCTGAGCCGGGTGGCCGCGAGCAATCAGTGCTTCTGTGTCACCCACTCGCCCCACATCGCGGCCCAAGCCGATCACCATCTCCGGGTGGAGAAGTCGGTCGCCGGCGGACGCACCTTCACCGCCATCCAACGGCTCAACCAGGCGGAAAAAATTGACGAACTGGCCCGGATGCTGGGCGGCGTCCAGATCACCGAGATCACCCGCAAACATGCCCGGCAGCTCCTGGGCAGAGCGTGAATCCGCCGTCCGCCAGGCTTGCCCATGACTGAGAGCAAAACATTTTTCATCCGCACATTCGGTTGCCAGATGAACGTACTCGACTCGGAAAAAGCCGCCGGCCTGCTTGTCTCCGCCGGATGGCGGAAGGCCGCCCGGCCGCAGGACGCCGACCTCATTCTCTTCAACACCTGCTGTGTTCGGGAAAAGCCGGTGCAGAAAGTGTTCTCTTATCTCGGGCAGACGCTGGCGCTCAAGGGGCAGCGCCCGGGTCTGCGGGTGGGCGTCCTGGGTTGCGTGGCGCAACAGCAGGGGTTGGAGATGATGAACCAGTTTGACGGGCTGGACCTGGTTCTCGGCACACGCAAGATCCACCGACTGATCCGCCACCTGGATGACCTGGACGCCGGCCGGATCGCGCGATGTGTGGATGTGGACATGGATGACGATCCCTTGCCCGTCGAGATGGATACGATTCTGCGTGAGACGTCGTTTCGGGCGTTTGTGACCATCATGGAGGGGTGCGACAATTTTTGCGCCTACTGCGTGGTGCCGCACACCCGGGGGCGGGAACGGAGCCGCCCATCCGATCGGATCCTCGCTGAAATCCATCACCTCGTGGCCGACGGGGCGGTGGAGATCATGCTGCTGGGACAGAACGTCAACTCATACCGCGATCCGGCCGGGGCGATTCCCGAGTTCGCCGACCTCCTCGCGACAGTTGCCGCAGTTCCCGGCCTGAAGCGGCTGCGGTTCACGACCTCGCACCCCAAGGATTTCAACGAACGACTGCTCCGGGTCATGATGGCTCACCCGGTGATCTGCAACCAGCTCCATCTGCCGGCGCAATCCGGCTCAACCCGCATTCTGGCGGCGATGAACCGCAAGTACACGGCTGAAGAATACCGCAACCAGGTGGCCATGATCCGGCGGGCGGAGCGATCCATCAGTCTGTCGTCCGATTTCATCGTCGGCTTTCCGGGAGAGTCGGAGCCGGATTTCGAAGAGACCGTGGCACTGCTGCGGTACGTCCGCTACGACTCGATTTTCTCGTTCATGTATTCCCCGCGTCCGGGGACGCCGGCTTTCGAGCAGCCGGATACAATTCCGCGGTCGGTCAAGCAGGCACGACTCGTTCGGCTGCAGGCGACGCAAGAGGCGATTCAGTTGGAAAACAACCGCGGTGAAATCGGCTCAATCCGGGAGGTGCTGGTGGATGGACGGGGCCGCGAACCGGGGCAACTCGCCTCCCGGACCACCGAGAACAAGATCGTCCATTTTCTAGGCGAAGCCTCCCTTGTGGGCCGTTTCTGCCGGGTGCGCATCACCGACGCCAGCGCTCACTCGCTGCGGGGTGAACGGGTGCCGGACCCCAGGGATGGCTGAATCATGCCCGGTGTGGTATCATCAAACCAGTCATAGGCGATTGCCATGGACAAGATCCGGCAGATCGAATTCTTCATCAAAGGGCTCATTTTGGACCCGGTGAACAACTCGCCGGTGGTGATCCTGCAGGACACCGCCGAGACCACGGTGCTGCCGATCTGGATCGGTGTGTTCGAAGCCAACGCCATCGCCCTGGAGATGGAGCACATCGAAGCCCCGCGCCCCATGACCCACGACCTGATCCGGTCCATCCTGTCAAAGCTCTCCGCCGTGCTCGAGAAGGTGGTGATCACGGACCTGGTGGACAGCACCTACTATGCCGAACTTCACATTCGTTTCAACAACCAACTCCAAGTCGTGGACTCGCGGCCGAGCGACGCACTAGCCGTCGCCATCCGGGTCGGAGCGCCGGTGTATGTCTCCGAAGATGTCATCCGGAAGTCCAGGAGCTTCTCCATCGCCGACAAGCAGCAATGGTCGGAGGATGACTTGAAAAAATGGCTCGAGGGCCTCTCGCCGGAGGACCTCGGCCAGTACAAGATGTGACCCTGCCCGGCCTGACCCGCCATCGGCCCGACTGATTTTTCCTCAAACCGTTGTCACTTGCCTGGCCTGCAGCCTGAATCGACAGACGCCGAGAATCGATCTAAGAATTGCCTGCGGCAATCGTCAAGCGAGGCGTTCCGAATATGCGACCCGGCCCTAAACTCAATCGACAACCGGCCCACTCCAACCGGTTGATCCATGAGCGAAGCCCATACCTGCTGCAGCACGCTCATAATCCGGTGGATTGGCACCCTTGGGGCGCTGCCGCCTTCACGGCGGCTCGGCAGGCGGGGAAGCCGGTTTTCCTGTCGGTGGGGTACGCCACCTGCCACTGGTGCCACGTTATGGAACGCGAATCATTCGACGACCCGGAAGTCGCCCGCTTGATCAACGAGACGTTTATACCGGTGAAGGTGGATCGGGAGGAGCGGCCGGATGTGGACCATGTGTACATGACGGTCTGCCAGGCGATGACCGGGCGGGGCGGCTGGCCGCTCACGGCGCTGCTCACCGCCGACGGGGAGCCGTTTTTCGTCGGCACTTACTTCCCGAAATACAGCCGGCCCGGCCTTCCTGGGCTCCTCGAGTTGATTCCTCGGTTCCGCAGCCTATGGCAGGAACAGCGTGACGAGTTGCTGCGCAACGCGGCGGAGATTGCCGCAGCCATCCGTGAGGAAATGGGACCTGCGGCAGGCGGCTCCGCGTTGTCTCCCAGCGTCTACAACCAAGCCTTTACGCAACTCAGGGCCAGCTACGATCGTTCGGCGGGTGGCTTCGGTCCCGCGCCCAAATTCCCGACGCCTCACAAAGTCATGTTCCTCCTCCGCTACTGGAAACGCACCGGCGAGGTAATGGCGCTCGAGATGGCCCGGCAGACCTTGCGCCACATGCGACGGGGCGGGGTGTACGACCAGATCGGATTTGGTTTCCATCGCTACAGCACGGACGCGGCGTGGCGCCTGCCGCATTTCGAAAAGATGCTCTACGACCAGGCGCTCATGGCCGCCGTTTACATCGAAGCTTACCAGGCGACCGGCGATCCGGAGTTCCGTACGACTGCCGAGGAAATTTTCGAATATGTCATCCGAGACATGCGCGATCCCGGCGGCGCCTTCTATTCCGCCGAAGACGCTGACAGCGAGGGCGTCGAGGGGAAATTCTATCTGTGGTCAACCGATGAGGTCCGGCAAATCATGTCTCCCGATGAGGCGGAACAGGTTATCGCCTCTTTCAATTTGGCTGCATCGGGCAATTTCATCGATCCCCATCAACACACACCCGGTGGCAGCAACGTGCTGTATCTGAGCGCCGGCGCGCCGCTACCGGCCGATACGCCCGGCCCGGACCGCTCACCGCAACAGCCGACGTGGAAGCGGATCCGATCCATCCTGCTGGACGCGCGCAACCGTCGCGATCGCCCGCTGCGGGACGACAAAATCCTGACCGACTGGAACGGATTGATGATTGGAGCTCTGGCAATGGGTGCCCGGGTGCTGGACCGCCCAGACCTGGCTAAAGCGGCGATCCAGGCGCTGGATTTCGTTCTCAGCCGCATGAGTCAGACGGACGGACGCCTGTTTCACCGCCATCGGGGCGGTGAGTCCGGAATCGACGGCCAGCTTGATGATTACGCTTTTCTGGTGCACGGGTTGCTCGAAACCTATCAGGCGACCGGCCTGGCCCGATACCTCTCTCAGGCAATCCGCCTGACCGATCGGGCGTTGGAGCTGTTCTGGGATCAGGAGTCGGGCGGCTGTTTCATGACACCCGCCGACGGAGAGCAGTTGCTCTTCCGGGCCAAAGAGACGCATGATGGAGCGACTCCCTCCGGCAACTCGGTCAGTCTGGAGAATCTCTACTGCCTGGCCAGCTTGACCAGTCGGGCGGATTATGCCGAAATCGCCGATCAGTTGCTGCACGGTCTGGCCGGCCGCGTGGCCGGCGCACCGTCCGCTCACGCGCGCTGCCTCAGTGCGCTTTCCGCCGCACCAGGCATGGAGACGGTGATCGTTCTCTCCGGCAGGCGCGAAGATGAAGCGTTTCAGCGGATGCTTGGAATCACCCGGCGGGGATATCGGCCGGGCACGATGTGGCTGTGGTTGACGAAGGACGCGGAGGGCGAAGCGATCCGGACGTTGATACCGCACCTGGACAACTTGTCGGTCAGCGGCGCACCGTCCGCGATCATCTGCCGCAACCAGACATGCCAGTCGCCGCTCAACGGGCCGGACGAGCTGGCCCGTTTTCTGGAATCCAGTTGAACCGTTCAGGCAGGCACGCCACCTAGCAGCACCCGGCCGGCCTCCCAGATCAGAACCGCAGCCAGCGCCAGCAGGGCCCAGGCGATCAGCCCAATGGACGACAGCCCGTATTGGCCCACGAGCAGACACAGCGACCAGACCGTCATCACAGTCATGAACACCATCGGGAGGAACACAAACAGGTTGCTCCGTCCGTGTCGCTTCAACCAGACCACCACCACCAGCAACGCCACGCCGGCCAGGAGCTGGTTCGTGGCACCGAACACGGGCCAAATGGCTTTCCAGGCGGGCAGGGGGTTCCCCTGAGCATCATGGAGCGGCATCAGGATGAAGAGAGCCGGCAAAACGAGGCACGCCAGAGTCGCCAGGTATCGAGCCAGGGTTCCGGAAAGATTAAAAAATTCCTCCACGATGTAGCGAGCCAGGCGGGTGCCGGTATCGAGAGACGTCAGGATGAACGTAGACAGGGCGAGGAGGCCGATACTGACGCCGATGGCGTGGGGGACACCGAACAAGGATAGAAAGCGGGCGATCCCGTTGCCGTAGATGATCAGCGGAGGCTTGCCCGCCAGTTCATCGCCCGGCGCCAGCATCATCACGGTGCTTAAGGCGATGACGGCCAAGAGCCCCTCAATGAGCATCGCGCCATATCCGACGACACGCGCATCCGACTCCTTGTTCAATTGCTTGGAAGAGGTGCCCGACGCCACCA